>CAYNQE010000020.1:0-2677 GCA_964399345.1 uncultured Candidatus Saccharibacteria bacterium | reverse complement strand
TGTGAATCTAATTCAAAATTCTTATTCACTCTACTTGTTGTTATACGAAACGTTTTAAAATCCTTCTCTATATGTTGTGCGACATGACGTACCCCTGTCAGAATACTTTCTTTATTGGCATCTACTTTTATTCCTAGTCCGAAAACTACTACTCCGGGAGTAGAGCTTAGTACTTTTTTCAATTCTTCTACATGAGATCCATCTAGTTTTTCTATAAGAATTCTCCCCCACTGTTTAGATACAGTAAATGGCATCTCTGATATTTTTTGCTCAAGATTGCTAACTAAAGCACCTTCAAACATATTACGATTAGCTCCTTTTAGAGCGATTTCATCGTAGTGAACTACGGCTACATTTTCCATGAAAATTACTTTAATCTAATTTTTCTTCTTTGTGAAGGAGAATTAATGCTATAGCTATTCCTAATATACTTATATCCCTGAAGATAACGTCCATTTGACTAAGATTTAGTACAACTATTAGTAGTAGATATATTGCAGCGACTATACTTGGATAGAGTATTTTCCTACCAAAGATGATTGAAAGTCCTATTACTATCTCCGTGGCACCAAATATGTGTAGCATTAATATCACGTTGGGTCCTGCAAAATCAAGCATAAATGCTGGGAAGTACCCAATCCAGGCATATGGATTAAACCAAGCTGAAATTGCCGGGTATATAAAGGACAAGGCTAAACTAAAACGAAGTACTCTTTCTAGTTTAGTTCCGTGCATTTTATTCTACTGTTATAACACCACCGTCTCTACTCTTTGCATGGTTGTGATAACTCCACTTACCTACTTCATCAAAAGTAAATTCCCAGAATTCTGCAGCAACTAATATTCTACAAGTATCAAACGAACTTCCAAGACAGTCTCCTTCTGACTTCTTTGGGTAGTTAGTGTGAGTTGGGTGATTGTCACTTCCTATCCAAACCCCATTTTTTGATTGATCTACAAACCTTACAGTGTCACCTTTGTTTATCGTTATATCGTTATTATCAAAACCATCATCTGTGTAAGTAACAAGCGCGTGGAAAATTGGATCTCCCATTGGCTCTTCTTCAATTGTTCCATCTTCCATAACCTTTGCCTCCTCTGCTGGAATTTCTTCTATGACTTCTTTAGATGGACCAAAAACTACCCAACCTCCCCATACTAAAGCTACTGCTACTATCAACAATGTTAATGATTTCATATTAGTTTTTCATATTAACGTCCCTTTGCGGGTACGGAATTTCAATGTTGTTCTCTGCAAACCTTGCGTGGATTGCACCTCTTAATTGGCTAGCTGTTCCAAAAACATCCAGTGGACTTCTAACACGACATGAAAGTACAAAATCAAGTGCTGAGTCTCCAAAGTTTGTGAAAGAAACTGATGGTGCTGGCTCTTCAATAACAGTTTCGTTTCCTTTTGCAATATCTAGAAGAATTTCTTCAACCTTCTTTAAGTCAGTTCCGTAGGCTACTCCTACTTCAACTTTTACTCTTCCAGTGTCGGGTCCGGTTGACTTATTTATCAGAGCCTCATTTGCAATGTTTCCGTTTGGAATTGTCACTTCCTCATCATCAAATGTTCGTATTCTTGTACTTCTTAGTCCAACTGCACTTACAATCCCGGTAATTCCTGATCCTAGTACTACTAGGTCCCCAATAGAATATGGTTTGTCAGCTAAAATGAATGCTCCTGAAATTAGGTTTGAAAGTGTGTCTTTGGCAGCAAATCCAATTGCTATCCCTAAGATTCCGGCGCTCGCCAACCAGGCAGTTACATCAATTCCCCATACTAAGAACATTGCGTAGAGTGCAGCAAGAATTATAACCATAAAAACTAGGTTATTAAACAAAGGAAGTGTCTGATCGTTTATAGATTTAACTCTATCGTGCTCTGAGGCTCCTTCTAGAAGAACTTTTGCAACTCTAAGTATTCCTTTTGAGATAACTAGTACAAAAAGCGTTTTTGTTATCAAAACTGAATACGCGGGTAAACTAAGTATTGGAAGTGCAACTAGAACACCGATAAGGAGGACAATATTAAAGATCGGTCTGTTTAATGCGGCAATTAACTTATCATCAACGTCCGTTTCTGTTTTTCTTGTTAAAAACTTCACTAGCCCTGCTGCAAAGGGTAAAACTATTAATGCTGCAAAAAATGCTACTCCCATAACAGCTAGTACTTGGATATATTCGTTTGAAGCTAAAATGTATTGTGTAAATTGGTTCATAGAAAAAATTCTACCACGGGGTACAATATTATGTAATGAAAAGACTTTTTCTTGTTCTTCTGTTTTTAGATCTTCTTTTCTATGTGAAATATAGGATATAGCCCCTATAGTTTCCGGCAGAAAGAGAATTCTATATGTATAACGTCTTTCATCTAATTGCATTAGCCATTTTATTAGTGAAGTTAGCATTACTGGTCCAGATAGCTCATTGTTTGCCATTGAAGGGTGGCAAATATTTGTTGATAGAAGTATTTCTTTTTTGCTTTTACCTGGAATTATAATTTCTCCATAGTTAAGTTCACCAGGCTTCAAAGAGCTATCAATAAATACTCTATATTCTCCTTCTTTTAGTTTCTTAAAATGATTGTATGACATACAGAAACCCCAATCTTCTTTATAATACGAAGTCCTAAAGGGTATAGCAGATGGGTTATCTTCTAATGTATGTATAT
>CAYNQE010000019.1:0-3183 GCA_964399345.1 uncultured Candidatus Saccharibacteria bacterium | reverse complement strand
CCCTAAAATCGGGCGCTACAATTCCATAACCGCCCATATCACGCCACATATTATTAATATTGTCATTGGTAAATTGTGTAGTAAATTTGATAATGTAGCCTCTAGGGTCGCCATTGATCATATATATGTCCCAATCTGTACCTAGAATAGATGCAATTTTTTCCACTAATTCATCAGTTATTTTTTCAAATTCATCATATTGAATATATCCATTACAATAAGACTCCGCTAACTGGTGCGCTTTGTTTTCTAATCTGAATAACTTTTTACAAAGAGCAATATTATCAATGCCTGTAGAAAATAGATTATTCAAGCGTTGCCCGTGTTGATCTATTTGGCTATACATTCTTTCTTTTTTAGTTGTCATGTTTTTCTCCTCTATTTAATTAATGACAACTGCATTATTTCACACTATTGCACATATCGTCAACCCTTTATTAATATCAATTCACAATAACCATTAAAAATGCTTTAGAATAAAAGGATGCAAGGGACACAAAACAATTCAATTATGGAACATAAAACACCTAAAAAGAGAGGAAGAAAGACAATTAAGTTTACAGAAGACGATCTTTTGAAAATAGAGCAAGCATCTGGAATGGGTTTAACAAATGAACAATTAGCCAGCGTTCTAGGGTGTTCTTTGAGTACAGTAAGAAGAAACAGAAAAAATAATGAACTATTTGAACATCATGTTCGGAAGGGAAGAGCCAATTCTCTCAAAGAAGTTTCAAACGCTCTTTATAACAACGCAATTTACGAAAACAATGTTCAGGCGCAAATCTTCTTTTTAAAGAACAGGGGAGAGGAAGGCCAATGGTCTGAAAAAAACGAGAATGTTTATACTCTTAATCTATCTAACGTGCTAACAGAAGCACAAGGAAGGATAATTGAGGGCGAAAGAGTAAAGGAAGTAACCAATGCGGAGACAGTCCCTTATGAAGAACTAACCAGCTCCAAAGAAACAAACAAATAACTGGTAATGGCACTACATCTAATCTCCCTAAATGCTAAGCCTTTTTGACGGGATGCCAGCAGATCAACTCTCCGATCTGACCCCCCCGTCAAACCCTTCGGGGGTGCGATATATATATATAGTGTGAAATAAAATTTTTATAAAAAAATGAAATACAGTCCACAAGAAGAAAAAGAACTGATGACCTCCCTCTGGTCACTCAACATAAAAGATGATCCTCTAAACTTTGTCCGCTTTGTCTTCCCTTGGGGTCAAAAGGACACCCCCCTCGAGCACTTTGAAGGGCCAAGGAAGTGGCAAGAAAAAATTTTGCGAGATATTGCAATACATATACAACGTAACAACTCTATTGATATGCCAGAGATGTTTAGACTGGCAGTCGGATCAGGTCGTGGAATAGGCAAGTCCGCCTTAGTCGCATGGATCATCTTATGGATGCTCTCCACTCGCCTTGGCTCAACTGTCATTGTCACCGCCAACACCGAACAACAGCTACGCTCAAGAACATGGGCGGAACTCGGTAAGTGGCTCACACTCTCCATACACTCTCATTGGTTTCAAAAGACAGCAACGACCATCAAACCCGCAGCTTGGTTTGAAGAAGCACTCGTTAGAGACTTAAAAATAGACACGGGCTACTACTACGCACAAGCGCAGCTCTGGTCAGAAGAAAACCCAGATGCCTTCGCTGGTATTCACTCCAGCTACGGTGTGTGCCTTATTATGGATGAGGCTTCAGGTATACCCGCACCCATCTACTCTGTGTCAGAAGGTTTCTTCTCAGAGCCTACCCCCAATCGTTTCTGGTTTACCTTCTCCAACCCCAGAAGAAATTCAGGGCCTTTTTACGACAGCTTCCACTCCAAACGTGCCTTTTGGAAGTCGGAGCAGATAGACTCTCGTGACGTAGAAGGAACAGACAAAGACTTGTTCCAGAAAATGATAGAACAGTATGGAGAAGACTCTACTGTATCTAGGGTAGAAGTCATGGGTCAGTTTCCAAAGGCAGATGACGATACTGTTATCCCTATGGACTTAATTAATTCTGCGATAGACAGAGACGTAACACTTGCAGCGAGCGAACCGATTCTATGGGGATTAGACGTTGCTCGTTTCGGTGGCGACAACTCTGCGCTTTGTGTAAGACAAGGAAATACAGTTTTAGAAATAACCACATTTAATTCCATGGACTTAATGCAGTTGTGCGGTGCAATAAAAAATCGTTATGACGATTCAACGGTTATGGAACGACCACAAGAAATATTGGTTGACGTGATTGGTTTGGGTAGTGGAGTCGTAGATAGATTAGCAGAACAGAATTTACCTGTGCGTGGTGTGAATGTAGCCGAAGCACCGAGCACGAAAAAGAATTATTTAAACCTACGAGCAGAGCTTTGGTTTGCAATAAAGGATTGGTTGGCGCAGCGTGATTGCCGACTTCCTAATAATGACGAGCTTGCTTCGGAACTCGCTGCGCCTCAATACAAATATACATCATCTGGAAAAATTAAAATAGAAAGTAAAGACGAAATGCGTAAAAGAGGTATAAAATCTCCAGACAAGGCAGACGCATTAGCTCTGACGATGGCAAGTTCGGCTGCATCCTTTGGTGGCAGTCAAGCGTTTATGGGTTATAATTTCAAGAAACCCTTGAAGTCAAGAATATTTAGAGTGGGATAATTTATGGCAAATAAAAAAGCAAAGCAGATCGAAGCAGAAATTGAAATGCAACTGAACGAAGATACGGACTTATTAAATCTATCGGGAGTTATCAAATCAGAGATGGATGACGCTCGTGATTTCATCTACCAAGTCGGAGAAGAAAGAGCAGAGTCTACAGAATACTATCTTGGCAATGAGCCAGAATCGACAAGCACATTACAGTCTGAGTTTATCTCTACTGACGTTAGAGACACCGTACTGTTTATGCTACCGTCTATCATGCGTACTTTCTTTGGTACTAAGAAGGTGGTTGAATTCATCCCTAAAGGGCCTGAAGACATACAGCTTGCCGAACAGCAAACAGATTATATTAACCATGTTATCCAACAAAAGAACAATGGGTTTAAAGTATTGTACGATGCGTTCAAAGATGCACTCGTTAGAAAGACAGGGTTTGTCAAAGTGTTTTGGGATGACTCACTTGATGCAACTACGCACGAGTATTCCAACCTAGACCCCCAGTCTTACCAAGCCCTAGTGCTTGA
>CAYNQE010000018.1:0-5363 GCA_964399345.1 uncultured Candidatus Saccharibacteria bacterium | reverse complement strand
ATACAACTCTTCTTGAGGCTCTTGTTCCAACGCCTGTATTTGGAAGTAATTTACCTACATTCCAAGTTATTGTTCTTGTATTTTCATTGTATGTAACGTGCTCAGACGAAGGACTTGATACACCACCCCATCGCATATACGGAGGTAGAGATGCACTAACCGAAGTGTTTTCTACATCATTAGTAGAGTTTGATAATTCCCACAAAATTCCATAAGTGGTCTCATTTTCAACCTTTGGAGGAAGAGGTCCAACACTTCCTAGTGGATTTTCAAAATATAGCGCGGCGGATGCAAACTCAACATCGGTTGCAATCCTTATCTCTTCTTTGACTGTAGCCTGAATAGTTTCCGGGACACTACTCTCAGCAAGTCTTTGTCCTGCTGCGTGAAGTTCCATATTTATCGTTGGGTTTGTTATTCCAGCGAGATTATTCGCGGACTTTGGTATTAATCTAATTAGCAAAGAACCTGTGGCACCAGCTGCTATATTTTCCAATCTGTCTCCTGCTGTGGTTTTATCCCACAATATTACTGAATCTATTGATCTATAAAACCCACTGTCTACATTTACATTAAATGGATCAAAGCCGTCTCCACTTAATGTTGCAGCCACCACCACGTCACTTAGCGGTACTCCAAGATTGTTTCTCCAAGAAAGTATTACAGGTATTGCCTCTCCTGCTCTTGCTGTGTAGTCGCTTCCTGGAATCCCGTCGTAGGAAAGTGACATTTCCAAAAACGGCCGTGTTATTGAAAGCTCGTGCTCGAAGTCCGCTAAGACAACATCAATTTTTGTAGATTTTGGACTTGTTCGTGTTCCGGCTAAAAACCTAAATACTCTGGTGTCTCCTGTTTGACCATCTAGAGGACCTTGTATTCGAACAGAGCGAGTTTCACCTGGTTCAAAATCACCTAATTCCCATAAACCATTGCTACTAACTTCTGGAGTAGCTTTGTCTAGGGTGAATCCAAAAGGATATGAGGCTCTTAAAATTACGTCGCTTACTTTTGTTTTTGCTAGCGACCGCACAGTTGCTGTAAGGTCCATGTTCTGTCCTGCAACGGCTTGTGCGTTAGACTCTAAAGAAATTTCAAGCGTTCCTGATGCCACTAACACAGAATGTATTTCCTCGGTAAAGAACAAGGCACTTGATCCATTTAGCCTGTACTCCAGTGCAATATTAATTTCTTGCGTCTCTCCATTCCTACCAAACAAAGCACCTCTAACTATGCCGGTTCTAGTGCCTCCTGGTTCAATTGAGCCTAGTGGTATTCTTTGAACCTCCATTGCGGTAGTTAAGTCTTGTGGAGACCTGGTTCCTTCAGGATATGTGATAACAAGATCTGCTAAATCTAGCGTTGCGTTGTTTTTATTAATCACCGAAACCTTTAGCTCCAACACCTCTCCACCATTTACCGTTCTAGGCCCATTAACAACTAGGTCTATCTTTCTAGACGTTATTACGTTTGATCCTGAAAGAAAGAAGTATGTAGCAATTCCTCCTGCTGCGATAAATACAGCGATTGAAATGAGTAAAAATATAGTTGGGAGTGAATGTTTCTTCACTGCATCAGGTTCATAAAATATTTCCGGTTCTTCCGCAGTCTCTTCTTGCCAGTTAGTTTGGGTTGGTCTTTCAAGAGGAGATAGGTCTCTTCGCGGCCTTTGTTGAGGCTGCTTCATTCGAGAATACATTTGTTTCTTGAGTTTACTGAGTTTGTTATCTGGATCCATATATAGAGTATATCAAACTACAACTGACTTTCGACTAGCCCGTTATTTATATCTGCGACTAATTTATCTTTCATTTTCTCCGCAGAAGATATCTCTTCTTCGGAAAACTCTAAAGTATCAATAATTCCACTGTATTCATCCGTACAAGTTAAATACCCAAGATGGAACAGGACTCTTGCAACAGTTAGGTTCTCTGCTTTGTCTATTTTTTCTCTTGAGTTTAACAGGGTGGAAAATATTTCCTTGTTTACCTCGTCAGTTGGCATTAGTCGTTTTGTTATTGCAGCAACGCGACCAAATATTTTTATCTTCTCACCTTTTAATTTAGACACCCCAGTTGATTGTGCGCCAGTCACTCTCCATATTCCTCTTCCCTTAACAACAGAGACCTGCACATTACTTAAATCTTGTAATACATATCGTAATTTGGATGTTTCTTCTCTAATACTTTTTGCACTTGCAAATATTAATCCGAAATCTTCTGTTAGAAGCCAAAAAAGTTTATCGGCATCTTGAACATCAGTACTGGAAAGTACTATGGCGTTAGTCGTATGCACTGCGTGACTCATGCAGTTAAGTCTATTTCGATTTCGCTCTGCTCCTTTCCAGTTTCCACAGTTGTGTTTGTTTGTTTTTGCATTTCTTCTTTAAATAGAGATGTTGCCTCGAGTACTTCGCTATCTCCTGAGACTTTTACCGTTGCAGTTTCTGCAATCTCAAGATCTTTCTCTTTGCGCTCATCTTGAATTGCCCTGATAATATCCCGTGCCATTCCTTCCTTTCTAAGTTCTGGTGTTATTTCTGTGTCTAGTGACATTTCACTACCTACCTCAACTTCCTTAACGTTTACTTCATCAGAAATAATGTCCAAATATTCTTTGTCCAAAGAAACTCCTATAGTTAACTTCTGTAGCGGTTGTCGTACTTTGATATTTGCATCCGCACGCCTTAGAAGAGCCCCTGACACAATCTCTCTAACTTGAGCCATTTCTTCAAGAACTTTTTCATCAGCAGTAGCTCCCTTGCACCATGATGCTAAGTGCACACTCTCTTCGTCATCATTTCTTTTAACATTACTCCATAGCCATTCTGCAATGAAAGGAGTAAAGGGCGCTGAAACCTTTGCATATTTTCTTAATACCCATCTTAGAGTAGAGAGCGCTTCTGCATCATTCTTAAGTCGATCTCTTGAGCGTCTTATATACCAAATGGAAAGATCGTCAACAAATTCTCCAAGAGGACGTGTCGCTTTATCTAACTCATATGAATCCATTGCAGTTGTAACTTGCACGTGCATTTGGTGCATTCTCGCAATGATCCATCTATCTAATACATTTTTACTCTCTGAGTTGCCTTCGTGTTCAACTGAATCCTTATACAGCTCATAGAAGGAATGAACGTTAGCGAGTCTCCCCATAACTTTGCTTGCAACTTGTGCTGCCTCGCGTTCTATAAAATTAAAATCTTCTGCTCGGACTACTTGGGAACTTAAAAGGTATAGGCGTATGGCGTCAGCTCCATAAGTGTCTATCATTAATTTAGGATCAGGATAATTCTTTAACTTTTTTGCCATCTTCTTTCCATCTTCAGCCATCACCATTCCGTTTACGATAACGTTCTTAAATGCAGGTTTTTCAAACACTCCACCAACTAGTATGTGTTGGTAGTAGAACCATGCACGAGTTTGATCTGTTCCTTCTGCGATAAAATCAGCAGGGATTCTGTTATCAACCTTTTCTTTGTTTTCAAAAGGATAATGGTATGAGGCAAACGGTACTGAGCCTGAGTTAAACCAAGTGTCCAGTACGTCGGGAACTCTCACCATTTTTCCGCCACACTCACAAGCATAATGTACTTCATCAACTACATCTTTGTGTAAGTCACTCACCTCCACTCCACTTTTTTCTTTTAATTCAGCAACACTTCCAAATACGTCAGTATTTTTACATTCCTGACATCTCCATACCGGAATTGTGTTTGCCCAGAATCGCTGGCGTGAAATTGACCAATCCCTTGCGCCTTCAAGCCAATTACCCCATCTTCCCTTCTTTATATGAGTTGGGGACCAATTTATCTCATCTGCGTACTTTAAAAGTCGTTCCTTCATTTTCTCAACTGCTACAAACCACGAATTAGTTGCGTAGTTAAGTAGTGGCGTGTCACACCTCCAACAATGCGGGTATGAGTGTTCGTATTTTTCTTTTGAGAATAATATTCCCTTTCCAGCAAGGTATTTAATAACTTCAACATCGGTTGATTGATGATCGTCAATTGGTTTAACGTGCAACCCTGCTAGTTCTTTAACTTCTGGGTAAATTATCCCATCCATTCCAAGGTGTTGTATTACTGGAAGTCCTACTTCTTGTGCTAACTCTAAGTCCTCAGCACCAAAGGCTGGTGCTTCGTGTGCTAACCCGGTTCCTGTTTCTGTATTAATGAAATCAGCGGCGTATACCTTCCATGCGGTGTCACTTTCTTTGTAATATGAATCGAAAGGAGGAATATATTCTTTACCAACCAATTCACTCCCTTTCATTTCTGAAACTATTTTATGCTCACCCTCTCCAAACATGCGGTCTAGTGCTTCTTTTGCAACAATATATTTCTTTCCATCCTTTTCTGTAATTACATAGTCGATGTCAGAACCCACGGCAAGAGCCACGTTTCCAGGAAGAGTCCATGGAGTTGTAGTCCATGCTAGAAAGGAAACATCTTCTCCTTTTATTGGAAACTCTACGGTAACTGAAAGATCTTTAATGTCTTTATACCCTTCGGTCACTTCGCTCTGAGAAAGAGTAGTCTCGCACCGAGGGCAGATATGAATTGAACGATAGTCTTCATAGACTAATTCTTTATCGTGGAGTTGTTTAAACATCCACCATTCACTTTCCATAAATGTCTTGTCCATTGTTCTATATGGATTATCCATATCAGACCAACGACCAAAGCGTGGAATTAATTGACCCCATTCATCAGAAACTTCTTTAATCTTCTCACGACAAACGTCGTTAAACTTCCTTACACCTAATTCTAGAATATCTTTTCTTCCTGAAATATTTAATTCTTTCTCTACAATGTTCTCAAGAGGAAGCCCGTGACAATCCCATCCCCACTGACGTTCAACCTTATATCCTTTCATTGTCCAATATCGTGGAACCGCGTCTTTTATAGCACTGGCAACAAGGTGCCCGTAGTGTGGAGTACCTGTTGCAAACGGAGGTCCATCGTAGAATACAAAATCACCGTTTTGGGCTTCCCTTTCTACTGATTTATTAAAAATATCATTCTCATTCCAGAACTTTAAAGTCTCCCCTTCACGTTTTGATATTTCACTCATAGTGGATGTATCGTACCAGAATATGGCTTAATGGTACACTTAGCTGATGCCAAAAAAGTATTGACCCATTTTAAAAAGACTGACCCAAAACTATACAAAGCAATTGTAGACTTTAAAGGAAAATTCTCTGACGGTCCTACAAGCCAAAAGGAGCTCTTCAGCAGTCTTTGTCGTATTATTGCAGGACAACAACTCTCAGGAAAAGCGGCTGACTCTATTTGGAACAAATTTAGAAAAACATTTCCTAATAATAAACCTACCGCAAAAGGGATTCTTAAAAGAACAGATGAG
>CAYNQE010000017.1:0-5427 GCA_964399345.1 uncultured Candidatus Saccharibacteria bacterium | reverse complement strand
TTTCGTTCTTAGTACGAATGTGGTTTGTGTTTGTAATCCTACTAGTTGCGTTTGTATTTTGGAGAGGGGTTAGAGGGAGGAGGGTGCGGTGATTAAACTTCTACAGCTGACCCCGGCTAGATGGGGAACCTAACAAATATAGTAGCTACGTAATACAAGATCGTTATGATGGTCAGTGTGATTAAAATATTGTTCGTATATCGCTGATGAATTTCGGACTTGTGAGTTACTGAGATAAAGTCCACCCATCTTCCGGCGGGTTGCATCAACTCCAGTTTTCGTGAGGCCTTCAATCTCTGATAACATTTTATAGCTTCACCTGAATTTAAATTAGCATTACATTCAAGAGCCATAAATCCAACACCAAAAGGATGCCATATCCCCAGTTCGATAAGTTCCGATGCGTCCTTTGCCAACGACGGTATCACCTTGTCCTCTATTGGATCGTGTATTCCCTCTAGTTTGTGCTTTAGTCGAATGTTTGTTAGTTTACCGCCTGGAAAATGAGAGCTCCCCTGGTTTGTAACTCTTAGCCTTAATGAAAAGGCTTCTCCCAGTAACAGCCTCTTAGGCCTAAAAAAGAGAAATAAATTTGGGGCCAGCGATTTAACTTCTGGTTCTACGAGTAAAAAGGGTTCCATTCTCTGACTCTATCGCATTAAATAATTTTGTAAAGCAAAGAACCTATGCTTCGATTCTTATTGATGCTCACCGCGCGTCTTATAAAGCTTAGGATTCCTTTATTTTCTCCTTCAAATATTCATCAAAATAAGTAAATAGGGGTACGGCCTTTTCATACAATTTACACATATCAACTTCAAAAGACGCCTTGGGTTCTTCTGTGTCTGGCCAACCCAACCAAAATATTCTACCTTCCCAAATTGCAGACATAATGTTATTTGATTTTGGCACCCTTGGAACCCTGCCGTTCCTATCGTCTTGCAATACACCCTCTACTCTTAAATAGGAATCCCAATGCACAAGAATATTCCTAAGATCTCTTAAGTCTGGAAGAGCCTTATTGAGCTCATTATAAAGCTTGTCTAACTTCTGGTCCTTATCTAGTTCAAATTTACAGGCAGTCAACATATGCGAGATGCCTACAATACATTCCACGAATTCGTGATTTGGAGGCAGATTTTCTGTAAAATATGAAAGGTCTTTATTTGATGCAAAAGCATCCTCCACTTCAGTAATTTTAGCAGTAACCTTTCCCAGAAGGGGTAATGAATGCGAGTGTGCGTAGAAAAACATTCTTACTAAGAGGTAATTTGTCATACAAATATTATATAACACAAAACGCGCCTTACGGCGCATTTTGCTACACATATCCTATGAAGACCCCTTGTGTGCTTCAGTCTATTTTACAGTTTCTTCGCAAATGTATGGCTTGCCTCCCGATAAATCACAATTTTTACCGCACTCATAGTCATAATTTAATCCATTGGGATTGTGTATGAGTATTTGTTTATCAATCCAGCCGCGACAATCTTCAAGGGAATTAAAGATACTATTGCTTTTAATATCTTCTGTTAAATTGCCTGCATCTGGATAATAAAGACCAACGTAAATATCTTTTCCCAAAGAATCAAACAAAATATTAGTGAGTAAAGAAGCGATTACAATTACTAGCACACCAATAAAAGATTCACCCAGTAGTTTTCCGTACCCTTTTCTGTTAGAAGTTTGTGAAAAAAGAATGTGATTATTTTCGGCCAGGGTCACGTCCTCCATCTCGCCCTAAACATTGATAAAATCACCATCGCCAACCACTTTATTACCAGCTAGTTCTAATCCGGTCGCCTTTGCTCCTTTAGCGATTTTTAGAAAAGAAGGTTTATTATTTTTCATATTTTTACTTACCTTAGTTGGAATCAGTACACCTGAAATCCCTATCCGGAGATTCTTCTTTAGCAACTTCAACAAGATGCTCGCACACATCAATATCGTCCGCATATCCAAAAATAAGCATCATCTTTTCCCAGCCAAATGCTCCTTCCATCATAAACCACTGCGAGGGTATGTTTAGAGAGCCTCTTGGGTGATTTTCTGCAGCTTGATAAAGATCTATATCTTTATACGAATACCCAATAAAAAAGCTAACTGCTACGGCAACGACCAAAATTAATAAGTTCTTTTTCATATTTATATCCTACCGCCCTAACTACGATTTGTATAGCACCTCAGACTATTTCTATAATGCGGAGAGGACGAGATTCGAACTCGTGGTACCAATAGGTACACATCGTTTCCAACGATGCGCGTTAAACCGCTCTGCCACCTCTCCATAGGAAGGTAGTATACCCTTAAGAGTGTCGTAATGCAGTAATTCGCTCTTCCATAGGTGGATGAGTACTGAAAAGCTTTCTCATAGTCTTCCCTTTCTTTGCTTTTGAGCCAAATGGGTTTGAAATGAACATGTGTGCTGTAGCACTCGACGACTTCTTCATTGGATGACTGTACGCCCCTATCTTCTCTAGTGCTTGTGCTAATCCTTCGGGGTAGCGAGTTAGAAGTGCACCTGTGGCATCCGCCAAAAATTCTCGTTTTCTTGAAACTGCCATTTGCATTAATTTAGCAACAATCGGACCTAATATTATTAAAAACACTCCGGCTATGAGTAGGAAGGGATGTACGTTCCTGTCTTTATTCCCTCCACCGTAAAGTGAAATTCTCCACATCATATCGGAAAGTATTGCGATAAAACCAACAAGCACGATAACAACAGACATTACTAAAATATCTCTGTTTCCAATATGTGCAAGTTCGTGTGCGATTACTCCTTCAAGTTGAGATCTGTCGAGCGTCGTTAATAGTCCAGTGGTTACAGCAACCGATGCATTTTCTGGATTACGTCCTGTTGCAAACGCGTTCGGCGCATCGTCGTTTATTATGTATACCTTTGGTTTAGGTAACCCTGCAGTTATAGATAAATTCTCTACTATATTATGTAAATCTTTGTATTGGTTTTTGTCTGCTTCTTTTGCACCAGCCGAGCGAATTGCGATTTTATCTGAAAACCAAAAAGAAGTTCCGTTCATTCCTACTGAAAATATTACTGCAAAGATTAATATTCCAGGGTTTCCAAAATATTCAGACGTAAACCATCCAACAAGAACTATTACGAGAAAAAACACGGACATGATAACCCATGTTTTTCTAACGTTTTGAGACTGGTGAGTGTAAAGGGATGCCATTTTTCTATCCGAGTATTGCTACGTATGTAAGGTATGCGAGTATCCCAAGAATATACAAAGAAGGCGCCGACAGGATATCGTTTATTGCCTCTCTATTCTTAAACTCTAAAACAAAGGAGATGGTGGCAATTACAAGTAGTACTGGAAACCATATGATTGCAGTTAGTGCGGTAACCATAGAAATTGCAGTAAGGGTTCCTCCTCCGGAGTTTTCTCCAGAAAATACCATAGCTCCGATGAATAGAACCATTAATACTAGCGCAGACCAGTTAATTATATTAAGTGCTTTAAGTAGTTTCATATTACTGAACTGATTCCAAGAATATTCTTTTATCCAGTGCCCCGTCGTTTTCTTTCTTCGCATCTTGTTTTTCTTTTAACTCTTCAGTAGAAATATCGAATTCTCTTAAAATAGTTTCAAGAACTTCGTGGACGTCGGCAAGTTGCTCGAGCATTATTGCGTCGTTTTTTGAATCGTATCCTGCAGCACGACGAACTTCTTCTGCTTCTTCTATAAGTTTATACAGAAGCTCCCTGCGGTACTCATCAGTATCCATTTCTCTAGTATTTGGAATATCTCCCTTTGCCCTAATTATGTCAGGAACCTTATCCCTAACTAATTTTCCGTATCTTTTTATCATTAGAAATCTACTTTTACTGGGTCTCTTGCAGCGTCTTCTTCAAGTTCAAAGAAGTCTCTTTGTTCAAACTTAAACATGTTTGCAATTACATTGTTTGGGAATGATTCTACTGCTGTGTTTAGATCTCTCACGTTTGTGTTGTAGAACCTTCTCGATGCCTGAATCTTATTCTCAGTGTCTACCAATTCTCTTTGTAGTTCTGCAAAGTTTTCGTTTGCTTTAAGGTCTGGGTAATTTTCAGATACCGCAAAAAGTGACTTCAATGCACCGGTAAGCATGTTCTCGGCTTGTCCTTGTGCTTCCATTCCGGTTGCGTTCATAGCAGCTGTTCTCATCTCTGTAACTTTCGCTAGAGTATCTTGTTCGTGTGAAGCGTACGCCTTAACAGTTTCTATTAAGTTAGGTATTAGATCGTAGCGTCGTTTAAGTTGAACGTCGATATCAGCCCATGCTTCTTTTGCTCGGTTTATTAGACGTATAAATGAGTTGTATGCCCATATAGCCCAAAGTACTGGAGCTAAAAGTATTAGTGTAATTATTATCCCCATATTGTTTTTATTAAGTTGCTTTTATAATCTTATCTTCTAATTTTTGAACCCAAGCTCTGAGCTCATCAATTTCCTTGGCGTAGCCCTTCATTCCCTCAACTCTTTCTTCGAGAGAGTCTAGGCGTCTGTTAATTAGACCTAGCTCGCGATTAATATGCTGAAGTTCATTTTCTATTCTATCAAGTCGCTGCTCTACCCCATCAAATCGCTCATCGACTGAGTCAAATCCTTCCTTCATTATTATTGCCAGCTTATCTAAATCCATACCTACATTATACCCGAACTACTACTTTTTCTCTACGATATTTGCGGGAGCCTCCCCTTTTAGAAAGGAAATTATGTTTTCCGCTGCCATTTTGCTCATTTTTCCTCGTGTCTCAATTGTTGCTGACGCTATATGTGGTGTTAGGACAACATTTTCTAATTCAGAAAGTCCCTCTGCTAGTTTTGGCTCTTCTTCGTAGACATCTAGTGCTGCTCCTTTTATGGTTTTGTTCCTTAATGCCTCTACCAGTGCATTTTCATCTATAACAGGACCGCGAGAAGAGTTAATTAAGTACGCTGAGTCTTTCATCATTGAAAGTCGCTCTGAATTGATTAGATGACGAGTTGAATCTAGCAGGGGAACGTGGACTGAAATTACGTCTGCTTCTTTCAAAACATCTTCTGGATTTTCTCTAAAGGATGCACCGAGTTCTGAATTAAGAAAATCGTTCTCCTTAATATCGTAATATATTATTTTCATTCCCAGTCCCCGATTTGCAATCTCGGCTACACGAGAGCCAATTCTCCCAGCACCTAGAATTCCTAAAGTCTTTCCTTTTAGGTCTGTTCCAAGAAGCATCATAGGTCCCCAACCATCATATTTTCCAGCTCGAGTAAATCTATCTCCTTCTGATATTCTTGAAGTAATTGAAAGCATCATGGCAATTGCGTGTTCTGAGACTGTGTCTGTTAGTACTCCGGGTGTGTTAGTTAGAGTAATTCCCCGCTCACCTGCCCCTTCAAGGTCCATGTGACCAAAGCCAACTGAGTAGCTAG
>CAYNQE010000016.1:0-7241 GCA_964399345.1 uncultured Candidatus Saccharibacteria bacterium | reverse complement strand
ATTCGATACTACTCCTACTTTTTAAACAGTTCAATATGTATATGTATTACGACACAATTTCACTCCTGTGAATATGCTATTATTTACTTATGAATTTTGTGAAAACACTGCACACAAAGTGGTGGTTTTGGCTTATCTTAATACCTCTACTTTCGTGGAGTGCTTGGAGACTGTACTTAATATACGATAACTATGTTTTCTATGCTCCGCAAAGAGCAAAATATGCTCAGGCAATGGCTGATTACGCTAAATATGAGGCTCAACAAATCGCTCTTCAGGCTAAGTACGCCGCAGACACCAAAGGTGGAAAGACTCCTAAGGAGACTTGGGACTTATTCGTATCAGCATTAGAGAGAGGTGATACTGACGAGGCGGCCGGGTTTTATGTTCCAGAAGAACAGGAAAGACTCAGAAAAGAATGGGGCGACATAAAAGACAGAGGAAGTTTAGAGATATATCTAAACGACTTTAAACTTATAACAGGAGGTTCTATGTATTCCGAAGGAAATCGTTTTGAATATTATACCGATGACATAGACGGAGGTCCTGGATTTGTTTACGTGCTAGTCAAAAATCCTATAACAGATGTATGGAAGCTAAAAGATTAAAAATAATTTACATACCGCTAGGTCTTTTTATAGCCTTTGTTTTTTTATATGTTTCTAATGTTGAAGCCTACACCGTTTCAACGCACGCAGAATTAAGTAAGGCAATAGTTGCTGAGTATGAAAATCAAAGAGGAGAAACTTTCTCAGCTTTCGAAACTTCAGCAATAGCTCTAGGAAGTAAAGAAGAAGACGATAAAGGAAGATTTTTCAGTCACTTCTACGACCCTGTAAAAGGTACAGGGATTTTAAAAAATGATGCCTCATCTAAATGGGTGAGTAATATTGTGGGACAAGCCAGTTGGGGACTAGGTAAGTTAAAGGTTAATGACATGTTGTTCTCTGGAGAAGGAGACTACACATGGGAAAGGGCAGTATATGAATACGCTCACGGCGACAAACAACGCGCAGCAGAGGCTTTAGGTCACGTACTCCATCTAATCCAAGACGTGACAGTACCTGCACACGTAAGGGGCGATTTACACCCATCTCAGTGGGGTATTGGAGACAAAGACCATCATGAGGACTTCACAAGGAGCCTAGGTACCAATAGCATGAAGGTTAGTGGAGTACGCGCTAAATATTTTTCAAACATTGAACAGGCGATAACAGAAACAGCACAATTCACGCAGGAGAACTTTTTAAGTAAGGACACTATTTTTAAAAAGTATGCGATGCCTAATAGGGATGGATTGAAGCTTGAGAGAACGACAGCCGACGGAAAGAATCAGTATTTTGGCATCTCTAAGGTTGGGAAAATAGCGAGGATAAAATCTTGGAGAGATGAAACTAAAAAAGGTGCACCCCAGGTAGAAGAATACTTCCTAACCGACGAACACAACAAAATCCTCACGAAAACTGGGACGCTCTTTCTCGCCACGCAGTCTCCTCCGGTATGGGAGTTCTAGACTTGTTCTTCCGCGAAGTGGAATATGAAAAACAAGAAAGAGTTCTTCTTTCTATGAACAGAAGTCGCTCCGATACTAAGCGCTTTGTAAAATCCCTCGCTTTCATTCGCGATTCCAAAAAAGGAGCCGTAACATCTCTTGCGGCAGCCGACGTATATGAATTAAACAAGGAAAAGATGGACGGGTACTACCTTGCAGCTCAAGCCTATGGAATACCAATTCCAGTAGTTGCCCGTGATTCTGCTTTGTACAATCAAGAAAGACAATTACAACCAGCTAGTGTTATCTTAGCGGTTACGAAAGCAGTGGAAGAGGCGGTGTATGAACCAGTAGAAACTCCTGTCTTCAGAGAACCAGAACCCACCTCTACGCCAGAACCAACACCAGCCCCTACTCCAACACCTACCCCAGCCCCTGATCCCACTCCTGCGCCTGTATCAATACCAGAGCCAGTTATAGTTCCAGTACCAACGCCTGTATTTACACCAGGAGGAGGAGCCTACGGTGGAGGAGGGACACCTCCTGATACTGTGGCACCTGATGCTCCCGTAATATTAATTCCTTCAGATTTCTCCACTACCCTTAATGACGCAGACGTAGATTTCTCAGGAACAGTTGAGGCGGACGCTACGGTTACAATTACTCAAGAAGGTAGCAGCACAGCTTCAACTACAGCTGACGGCACTGGAGCTTGGTCAATTTCAGATTTTACTTTCCCGGAGGCTACAACAAACATATCAGTGACTGCAGCTGACTCTTCTGGAAATACGTCGGATGAAGTTACGGAATCTGTTACTGTTGTGCTTCTTCCAGACATGCCGGTGCTTACAAGTCCTACCTCACTTTCAATTGCAACAACATCGATTTCCTTTATAGGGACAGGTGATGCTGGAAATATTCTTACCGCTACAGTTGGTGGAAACACTGCAACTACTACAATTGATGGAGCTAGTGCATGGAGTGTTCCAAGTGGTACTTTGGTTGAGGGCGATACAGCAATTTCCTTTAAACAAACTGATCCAGATGGTGATGATTCAGTTGAATTTGCAACTACAATTACCGTTGACCTTACTGCACCAGAAGCCACTACTCTAACTGTATTTGAGTGTACTAATACACTAAGAAACGATGGAGAATGTCTTGCAGGAAGTACAACAATTAACTTGTCATGGGATGCAGTGGATGATGTCGATCATTATGGAATATCTGTTGAGGGAGTGGAGGTTTCTACAACTAATGCAACAAGTACTACGGCGGTATTGGTGGATCAGCAAACATCTGACGTTATAGTTACTACATATGACGCTGTGGGAAATAGTACGTCATCTAATACGGTTTCAGTGGAGGTATATGATAGTCCTGTAATTATTACCGAAGTAGCATGGGGTGGAACAATTTCAAATGATGAGCACGAATGGATTGAGTTGTATAACAGAACAGGTTACGAATTGGATTTAAGTAATGTTCGTATACGCTCAGCAAACGACGACATTAACTTCGCGCTAACTGGAACAATTGGAGCAAGTCCTTGGTGGTTATTAAAAACATATCTAATTGAAAGAGAGACAGATTCTGTTACAACAAAATTGGCGCAGTTGATAGAAACATGGAATTTGCTATCAGATGATGGAGAAGAATTACTCTTGGAATTTTCTGCAGATGAAATTTCCTACACTTTAGACCAAACTCCTGCAGTTTCAGGATGTTCAGGATGGTGTGCAGGGGAGGCTGCTGGTAATCATAACTCAATGGAGAGAATTGATATTAATGTTTCAGGAGCGGTCACAACAAACTGGCAATCAAACGATGGATACCCAATGAGCAATCAATATAATGATTCAGCAGGAAACAAGATATATGGAACAGTTAAGGGAGAGAGTAGTGAGGGATATCCAGAAGTTGGGTACTACTGTGAGCCATACACTGATCTATTCGAAGAAGGTGGAACATATTCACCAGAGACTCCGTCTAATATAGCAAGTAAGAACTGCACGTACTTAAGTGGGCTCTGGGAGGGAGGATTAAAAAGAAAGGGAGTTGCTTATGTTGGTGTTGTTGGAAGTTCAACTCAATTATCAGGACACTCTCAGATCGGTCAAATTGCCACAGAAAATGGTGATATAAATGGATCACTTGTCGACGGAGACAATATATTGATTGCCTTTTGGCGCTCGTACTCAGGAGCATCACACTCAGGAGATGATGCGGCCTTCGGTGCGTATTTTACTGGAATTTCTACATCAACCCCCCACGAAGATTTTAGGACTTTTAATTGGATTTATTCAGACTAAAACGTAATATTAGCCCATATGCTTAACAGTACATTTTTTAATTTTCTTTTTGGTTTTATCTTCATACTCTCCATTAGTATGGGAGTTGTTTTGGTAGTTAATTATTATGAAGTAACTTCTGAAGATTTGAAGCAGGCTGCTGCCACACTTTTCTTTTTTAAATAGCTATTGCTCTATTCCTAATATTTAGGTATAGTCTTCTTCAACGGATCTAAGATAGTGCGCTTTAGAGAAATCTAAGTCAGACGTGCCGAGGTCGAACAACTCTCTTTGAGAATGGTCCGTTTTTATTGGCCATTTTTTTAATTATGGCAAAAACAAAAGAACAAAAGAAAGAAATATTGGAACGATTACAAGATGCCTTCACAACGTCGCTTTCGACGGTGTTTGTGCATTTTAAGGGTCTTTCAGTAGGAGAAGAGACTGAATTAAGAGGCGCTCTACGAGAAGACGAAGTTTCGTACTTTGTTGCAAAGAAAACTCTAATGGGAGTAGCCCTTGATGAAGCGAAGACTGAAGGTAATCGACCTGAGTTAGAAGGAGAAATAGCTATTGCCTACGGCAAGAGCGATCCTACGGCTCCCGCCCGTGGAGTACATGCTTTTGTAAAGAAGTATGAAAACAAGCTTTCAATTGTAGGAGGAATATTTGAGGGGCGATACATGGATGCCGCTGAGATGAACGAAATTGCTACAATCCCACCAATGGATACATTGCGAGGAATGTTTGCAAACGTTATAAACTCACCTATACAAGGATTGGTTGTTGCACTTTCAGCTGTTGCTGAAAAGAAGGAAGCATAATTACTAACTAGAAATTCAAAATGACTGACGAAAAGAAAGATGAAGCAGCAGTTGAAGAAACTGCTACTGAGGAAGTTAAAGAAGAAGCTCCCGCTGTTGAGGAAACTCCAGTAGAGGAAGCAAAAGAAGAAGCGCCAGTAGAGGAGGAAGCAGAAGAGGTAGAAGTGCCTAAAGAATATGTTAAGCTTATCGAGCAAATCGAAAAGATGACGGTATTGGAACTTCACGGACTAGTTAAAGTTCTAGAAAAGAAGTTTGGCGTTTCAGCTGCAGCTGTTGCTGTCTCAGGTGGAGCAGACGCAGGTGCTGCCGCTGAGGAAAAGAGTGACTACATTGTTCACCTTGCAGCAGTTGGTGACTCAAAGATTGGAGTTATCAAGGCAGTTAAATCAGCTCTAGGTCTTGGGCTTAAAGAAGCTAAGGATCTTGTTGAATCAGCACCAGCTGATCTTAAGAGTGGCGTAAAGGCAGAAGAAGCTGAAGAAATGAAAGCAGCTTTAATGGAAGCCGGAGCTACAGTTGAATTGAAATAATAAATATTTCTTTTTGAGTACAAAACCCGCACAACTTGTGCGGGTTTTGTGTATAAGAAGTATTGACAATATGACATACAGTGTATATCATTTATAATAATGAAATACTTTGAATGGAATGAGGAGAAAAACCAAGAATTAATTTCCAAGCGAGGTGTCTCATTTGAAATGTGCGTCACATATATCAATGAAGGATTCTTAGTTGATATAGTGGATAATCATTCTCCACGTGAACACCAGAAAGTTTTTATTATAAATATTGAGGAGTACATTTACAGAGTTCCGTTTGTAGAAGATGAAGAAAAGATATTTTTAAAAACCTTATATCCAAGCAGGCAGGGAACAAAGAAATATTTAGCAGAATAATAATTTATATATGCAATCACAACGATTAAATAAAGAAGAAAAAGAGATGGAAGCTGCCATAGAACGCGGAGATTTTTCTTCTGTAAAGAACTTTAGAAAAGAAAAGAAAAGGTTTGAAGGAATTGCCAAGAGCACACTTGCCAAGAGTAAGACAATCACTGTTCGTGTTTCCCAGCGCAATTTAATGCGTCTTAAATCTGCTGCTGCTCGCGAAGGTATTCCATATCAAACTTTTGTTAGTTCTCTTATACAAAAGAATACCTAGCTTTGTGCGAGGCGATATGTTTGTGGTAGTATTTCGAACATGAACGATATGTTGAGTGCATTATTTGGAAGTACTGCTCGTGTGAAGATATTACGCTTGTTTCTTTCAAATCTCACAACTAACTACACAATAGATGAGGTAACCAAAAGATCTAAGGTTCATCCAAATACAGTTCGCAAAGAACTAAACCTTTTCGTAAAGATTGGATTACTTAAGAAAGAGCAAACTGAGGTAAGTACATTTAAGGGAAGTGGAAAGAATAAAAAGGAAACAAAAAAGAAAGCAGCAGGCTTTGTCGTAGACCGTTCGTTTGCAGAACTACTATCACTACGTAGCTTTATCCTAAACATTGATCCAACTGACGATGATGATATTTCAAAAAGAGTAGGTAAAACCGGAAGAATAAAATTAATTTTAGTCGCAGGGGAATTCATAAGAGATCCAAATAGTAGAGTAGATATACTAGTTGTAGGGGACGCTATTAAAGAAGCGAGATTAAAGGCGGCAATAAGTGAACTAGAGGCCAAAATGGGCAAGGAGCTCAGTTATACGTCTTTTACAACTACAGATTTCAACTACAGACTAGGGGTATACGATCGTCTAATACGGGATGTTTTGGACTACCCTCACCAGATTATAGTAGACAAGTTAGGGCCAAACTGGAAGGATATTCATATGCGTAAAACTCGCAAGGTTGAGTTCTAAACTACTCCACAGCCCTTTAAAATACCACCAGTCTGAGTGGTATTATTAACTTAGGTCGTAAGAACTATTATTAAGATTTCAAATATATAACGCCTAGGCAAAAAAATACGTTATGTTGATTCAATCATGGGCTGCTGCAATACAGCAGTCTTTCCAAGAAGTTTGGTTAAACTTTGTAGTTTTCGTACCAAACATCGTAGTAGCAATAGTTATCTTCGCTATCGGATGGATCGTTGGAGCTATTTTAGGACGTGTTGTAGCGCAGGTTACAGACGCTCTTAAGATCGACAACGCCCTACGAAGCGCAGGACTAGAAGAGGCAATAAACCGAGGAGGATTCTCACTAAGCGCAGGAGGATTACTTGGCGGACTAGTAAAATGGTTCGTTATTATAGTATTCCTAATGGCAGCAGTGGAAGTTCTTGGGTTACAACAAGTAGGAACCTTCCTTCAGGAAGTAGTACTTTTGTACTTGCCACAAGTAATTGTAGCTGTAATGATCCTTTTGATCGCAGCTGTACTTGCTGAGTTCGTAAAGAACTTTGTTACAGGAGCAGCACGTGCTGCAGAAATGCGAAGCGCTCACTTCCTTGGAAGTGTGGCAAAATGGTCCATCTGGATCTTTGCACTTCTTGCCGCATTAGCACAGTTAAATGTTGCTGCTGCATTTGTACAAACATTGTTTGCTGGAGTTGTTGTAGCACTTTCATTAGGATTCGGACTTGCGTTCGGACTTGGTGGACAGAATGCTGCTGCAAAATACCT
>CAYNQE010000015.1:0-8372 GCA_964399345.1 uncultured Candidatus Saccharibacteria bacterium | reverse complement strand
ACTTCAAAACGAAACTTATCGCCGCATTGAACAATTCGCATATCGATCACCTCCCTTAGGATTAGTTGCGAGCTCATTATTCGAGTATACACCCGTAGTCCACAGGTTATACAGTAGTTATCCCCAGAGTTATCTACATTTTCTCCGGCGCTTCAATTCCTAACATCCACAATCCGTTTTTTAACGTTAAAGAAACCGCTTCAGTTATAGCTAATTTATACCCTTGTGAATCACTTCCATCTAGAACCTGCTCCTGTGCATACCAAGAGTTATAAGCACTTGAAAGAGCTGAAAGATAGTTGGCAACGTAATGTGGTTCGTATTCACCTGCCGCACGCTTCACCACTTCTTCAAACCGATAGAGCAGTCTCTCTACTTCTGTTATTTCAAGAGAACCTCTTTCTGTACTAGTTCCATCATCACTTCTTAGGATTGAGCTGGCTCTCGCATATGTATATTGAATGTATGGACCAGTATCTCCCTCAAGAGAAAGTGAGGTTTCCATGTCGAAGGTTATGTTCTTTCCCATTCCAACTCGTGCAATTGCGTATTTAACTGCAGCTACCGCAACCTTCTTTGCTGTTTCTTCATCCATTTCCCTTTCATTGTCCTTCATTCTTTTAAGCACTCTTTCCTTAACCGAATCTAGAATATCTTCAGCAAGAGGAACACCGCCATCCCTGGACGAGATCTTCCCGCTAGTTAAGAGAAGCCTGCCGTGTTGTATGTACGAAGACTTTTCAGACCATTCTTCGCTAACCAGTCCCGCTGCTTTTTTAACCAACTCAAAATGATGCTTCTGTTCAACATCTGTCACTGTAACTGATTTATCAAAATCATATTTGGAAAACTTTAGACTTAGTAATCCGATATCTTTTGCTAAGTACGTACCAAATCCTGCTGAGTTGATAAAAACATTATCAAATAATCCGTATTCAGATCCTTTAAATATTATTGCACCGTCAGATTTCTGGAAAACTTTAGGAGTATTCTCTTTAACTATTCTATTTCCCTCTTCTTCAGCCTCAGATTCAAAAATTAACTCTTTAAACTCTGAACCTAACCTCTTTGTCATCTCTAAGAAATATTCAAGAGAGAGCTTTCTACCTTTTTCATACACTCTCCAAGCAGGAGTTCCTATTTCTTTGTTATACAAAGACTTGTTTAGGGCATCTATGTCTTCTTTAAATTCTTCATAGCTTTTTACACCGTGAACGTATGCTTCTCCTATTCTTTCTATTGTAAGCTCCTCCTCCCACCCCTTATCTAACACTGCCCAAACAGCCTTTGCTATTCCAGGAGATACATCTGAAGGAAAAGACAGCGGTGTTACGGTTGCTCCAGTTGAACTAGTTATTCTAACTAGTGACTCTCCTAGAGAGTTATTTACTAAATGTCCTATATGAAAAGGTTTGAATAAATTTGGAGAACTATGTTCTAAAAGAATGGTTTTTCCTTTACTCATGTTATTGCTTCCCCAATTTCCAGTATTTAAAATATCAGTAGTCTTCTTGGTAAAAAACTTATCAGAAAGATAGAAGTTTATAAATCCAGGACCCTTAACTTCAACTTCTTTTATATATTCACTAGGCTCAATAGCTGCAGCTATTTCCTCTGCTAATTCTTTTGGATTTCCAGTAGCGAGCTTCATCGCTATATTACAAGAGAAATCTCCGTGAGATAAATCACTAGGGTGCTCTAAAACTATCTCTCCTTTAAGATCCAAGGATTCTAATGCGTCATTAACTAATTTTGAGATTGTGTCTTCAATCATGTTCGTCTATTAAAACTTATTCTTCCACATCATTGATTCTTTTGGAAGCATCTCTTGATTATTATATTTTGCTGATTCTTTCTTATTATAGGGATTAATAGTTTCTCCTTCTACTGTGTAGTAGATAAGTTGTCCTACTGGCATTCCAGGATACACCCTGACTGGTTTGCTTACAGAAATCTCTAGTGTCCAGTTTCCACAAAAACCAACATCCCCTTTACCTGCTGTAGCGTGAATATCAATTCCTAAACGCCCAGTACTAGATTTTCCCTCAAGGAAAGGAACGTGATTATGAGTTTCCGTGTATTCAAGAGTACTTCCTAGGTATAGTTCGCCTGGTTGTAAGACTATTCCTTCATCTTCAATTTCAAAGTGATCAACTTCGTTATGTTTCCTGGAATCCAAAATATCGTCTTTGTATGTTGCAAGATGCCTACTCAAATGAACATCATATGAGTTACTTCCCAAGTTTTCTCTGTCGTAAGGAGTTATAACAATTTCTCCACTTTCTATATGTTTTAGTATTTGTGAGTCGGATATAATCATGGACATAACTATACCAAATTGTGTTTTAGATGTGTAAATATTGACTTTGAATACTCTAAGTCTATAGTTGCAATTAGGTATCATTTACAATTCAAAACAGCTCGAAAGGGGTTGGTTATGACTAAATTAAATTCTCTGAAACACACTAAGGTGTCGATAAGTGGCGGTGGTCACGTTATTGTCCTGAACACTGGTGCTGTTATAGGTCCTGAATCCGAGGCAATGCTTCAAGCACTGCATTCTCGTTCTTCAGGTGGCCTGGAAGCACATCTAGAAGCCCTTTCAAAAAGGGGTTCCGATAACTTTATGAAAAACTTCTATGTCGGCTATGGACACAAATCAATCGGCGATTGCGGCTCTGCCACAATTTTCATTGAAGGCGTCTCGATGCTTGCAGCAAAAGCCATACAAGATTGGGCTCTTTACAGTGGTCAAGAAGTGTCCACGCGATATGTGGATTTTTCAAAAATCCCATTCTTTGGCCCTCACGATAGCCCAGAAGGCAAACGTGCCCTTGAGCGCCTTCGGACTTTTTATCTTACCTCCATGCCGGAAGTCGTTAAACATCTAGCGGAACGGTATCCGATAAACGAAGGTGAATCCGAAACCGAATACGCAAAGGCAATAAATGCGAGAGCGTTTGATGCGATGCGCGGTTTCTTGCCGGCGGGTGCTACAACAAACTTGGCTTGGCATACAAACTTTCGCCAAGCCGCTGATAAAATCGCACTGCTTCGCCAGCATTCCTTACTGGAAGTCAGACGCATTGCTAAGGCACTGGATGACGCTCTTGCAACAGCTTATGAAAACTCGTTCGGGCACAAGACGTATCTAGAAACTGAGAGATACAATACCATGAGTATGGGAGACAACTATTTCCATACTCCTCGAATGGCTGAGTTCGAACTGGTGCGAGACACGATCGATACTTCTTTACTGCCTTTTAACATCTTGAAAGGGCGTCCGGAAAAAGCTGAACTGCCTAAGTGGGTTGCGGAAGCCGGGACTATGCAATTTGAGTTCTTGCTCGACTTCGCATCCTTCCGGGACATTCAACGCCATCGTGCTGTAATTCAACGAATGCCGTTGCTTACAGCAAGTATTGGCTTTCATCAATGGTATCTTTCCGAACTGCCTAACGATATTCAGAAAGAGGCTCTCCGGCTTTTACCTAAAAATCGCAAAGATGTTGAAAGTTTAGATCTGTCTCCGGAAGAATCTCAGTATTATTTTCCAATGGGATATAAGGTATGCAATCGCCTTACTGGCGACCTACCATCTTTGGTCTATCTTGTAGAACTTCGGGCGACTCGTTTTGTACACCCCACACTACGCGCGGTTGCAATTCAGATGGCTGATGTCCTTAAAGATAATCTGGGCAAGCATGGTCTTGTTATTCACCTAGATAAAGAACCTGATCGGTTCGATATCGCTCGTGGAAAGCACGATATTGTGATGAAATAAAACGAAAATAGGCGGCGGTTTCTAAAAACCGCCGCCTATTGTCTTTTACATATTCGAAACGACCCATTTAGACAGTCTGTGCAATTCTAAAAAATGATCGACGTTATCTGAAATCTGCATAACTTCACGTGCATATCCAGAAGACGACCATCCTGCTCGTACCCCAACTGTCATAGTCAACCCCTCATCCGTAGGAGAAGGGAGTCCAGAAAAAGAATGTATCCATCCGTTTTCCATTCTAGAGGCTCCCTGATATCTTTCCAGCTCCACGTCCATAGATTGAAAACTTAGAAGGTGTGGAGAGTTGGCATGTAACCTCTCCCCTTTTTCAAGAGCAAAGCGTTTATACTTATCTTCTTTGTTCGGATCAGGCAGTCCTGCCTTTTTTAACAAAAGACATGCTCCATCGCGGCCACGAATGTATTCGTATCCGCCAGAAAGTGCACCTTTTTTAGGGGCGAGTTCTGTAAGAATCCCGTTAGTGATTGCAGCGGCAAACTCAACAGATTTTTTTATATCAACCGGAAGTGGCGTATATAACGTATTCATAGGTGTTCTCCTTATTAACCTACGGAGTATTTAACTCGTTTATATGCTTAAAGTCAAACAAAAAACACCTACTTTCCGTAGGTGCCTTTTGTTATTCTGTCTCAATTCCCATCGATCTTGCAGTTCCTGCAATAATCTTTGCTCCTGCCTTAACGTCGTTTGCTGAGAGGTCTTCCATCTTTTGAGCTGCTATGTCTTCTAGTTGTTGTTGAGTAACTTTACCTACTTTTTTTGTTGTATTTTTTCCTGAACCACTCTTCTCTCCTATTGCTTTAAGTAGCAAACTTGAAGCTGGCGGTGTTTTTAAAACGAAGCTGAAGCTTCTATCGTCGTATACACTTATAACAACAGGAATAATATCTCCCATCATTTCACGAGTTTGGTCGTTAAACTGATTTACAAACTCTCCGATATTGATACCGGCTTGTCCAAGTGCTGGACCCAAAGGTGGAGCAGGAGTTGCTTTACCTGCTGGTACCTGAAGTTTTAATTGTTTTTCTACTTTTTTTGCCATGTTGGGATATGTTACTTGAATTTATTTAAAAGTCTACTTATTTTACGTCTCTTATATGAACCGCCGTTCTCCACATGAGTAGTATATACAGAGCACTAAATAGTATAGCCTCTAATACCGTTGTGTATTCTGGTAATTCACTCTTGAAGAGCACGTCGTGCATCGTTGGCATTACAAGTATCAAGAAAATAAACGCAGGCATAAATCTAATGGTTTCCACAAAGCTTATGCTTAAAAACTTTTCAGAGAAGAATCTGCCATTGTTACCACCATTCCATCTATATTGAATATACAGCCCTGTACCAGACAATATCCATAATGCTGTTAGAAGAATATTTCCTGTTAAATCACTTTCCGGTTGTCCAAAAAAATTATTAAAGTTGCCAAGCAATATAACCACAATAAAAAGATAACCGAACTTAGCACTTTCACTAAGTGTACCCTCTCGAATACTATTCTTAAGTCTTTCTATGCTCCAAAATTCCATCATACTAAATTCGCCTTACTTGCAAGAAGTCTAGCTCTACTGGTGTCTCGCGACCAAACATAGGCACCATAACCTTAACTTTTCCTCGCTCTTCGTCAACTTCTCCAACCTTACCCTCAAGGTCCTTAAACGGACCATCAGCGATAATAACCGCATCATCAACTGAAAGCTCTATTGTGTGTTTTGCTGTTGATGATTCCATTCTTTTGAATAGATCTTCCACCTCTGATGGATCAAGTGGTACTGGCTGGGTTCCTGAACCAACAAACCCTGTAACACGAGGTGTGTTACGAACTACTGACCAGGACTCATCAGTTACGATCATTTCAGCTAAAACGTACCCAGGGTAGACCTTTTCATCTTCTTCTACTCTTTTACCTGCCTTAACCTTAATCTTCTTCTCAGTCGGAACGGCAACGCTAAAAATCTGATCCTCCATTCCCATTGAAGCAATACGTTGACGCAAGTTACGTGCAACTGCCTCTTCGTAACCAGAATATGTATGAATCACATACCAACGACGCCCTAAATCACCTTGTTGTTTTGCCATACTAGATTATTTTATTAAGAACACCAGAGAAAATAGTGTCAAAAACCCCTAAGAAAGATGCTACGAGTGCCGAAACTAATATAACTAGCGCTGTAAATATTCCAGTTTGTCGCTGAGTTGGCCACGAAACATGCTTCATTTCAGCACGTGTGTCTTTCACATATTGTATAAGTCTTCCCATAATGTTTTCAAATTAAAACGCCCCTGGGGGCGATATAGAGACAATACTACGCCTTAAAAGCAGGTAAGTCAATGGAAACGGGCCGCCCAGAAGGCGACCCGTCGTTTCATTTAGAAAGAGCGTCCCAGATAGACCAGAAAACCGTATCTGCATCTGGAGTAGCATCAATTACGTCATAAGTAGGAAATAGTGTTTTAGCGGCACTTAAGTATGCGCCGCGCCTACGCTTTACAACCTCTTTTTCGACATCTTCCATGCGATCCAAGTCTTTAAACAGACTTTTCATGCGCCCATAGGCCGCCTCAGACGGGACGTCAAGCAAAATCCCTTTAGCTGAAACGTTCTGTAGTTCCCTTGTCACAAGTTTGTGCAAATCTTGAAACAGCTCATGCAAGTCTCGATTTGGCTCCGCCTGAAAAGCCCAGGTGGAAAGATCGAACCTGTCAGTAATGACAACTTTCCCTTCTCTCAATGAAGGCAAGATCAACTGCTTAACATGATCCATTCTTGCTGCGTAAAAAAGTAGCAGATCAGATTCCGGCACAAGTTTGTCTTTGTCTCCAGTTAAAAGAAGTTCGCGAATCTCTTCAGCACCAGGAGTACCCCCGGCTCTCTTGTACGCACAACCTTCTCTCCAAGACTTTCAAGATAGTCAGAGAGCCTACCCACCTGGGTGGATTTCCCTGTTCCGTCGCCTCCTTCGAGGATAATAAATTTGTGGTGCATGATGCACTCCTTTTCAGTTTGTCTATTGTGAGTAAATCACGTAACTCTGTGGAAGTAAACTTAATTAACTCTACACTCCTCACCATCCCCTAAGCAGGCTAAATTATTATAAGTCTCCAAATTTGGCTGAACTTTTGAAGTTAATTGCTTGATAATACTTTCCATCTCCTCATATGACATAACACCTCTTTTATGAAAGATAGTTGCCCCTTTTTCGTCAATAAATATTGTCTCAGGCATTCCAAATCCTTCTATGAATTTATAAAAGGAGTCTTCGGGATCAAATAATCTAACTACTCTGTTGCTCACATCTAATGTTTTAAGAAATTCATTGGCATCTACTGAGGATTCACTCCTGTTTATAATAACAATAGGAACTTCAGGAAACTCCTCCGCTATCCTTCCTAAATCTGGTAGTTCTTCAACACAGAACGGACACCAAGAAGCCCATGAGTTTACAACAACAACTGATGCTTTAAACTCTTCTAAGTCTCTACACTCCCCCCTCTCGTCAGAAAACGAAAGAGAATACACCCCTGTATCTCCATTTGCACAAACAACACCTTCTTTAGGTTTTTCTAGATAAAATACTCCTGCAACAATAGCCAGAAGGACAAATACTAGTATTATCTTATTCATATAATTCTGTTGCAGGATGGACCGCTAACCATGAGAACCAAAATCCTCCAATATATTTCAACGCTTCTCCATCTGCGCTCATTCGAACTTCTCCTATTGAGCTTTTTGTAAGAGAAACAAGCTGTCCGTTAAATTCATCAGTACTTTCACCTTCCGGGATTGCGTCTGCAACGTATGCCTTAAAGGCACCGTTAACTTCAACTCCTAAAACATATTCTTTAGGATGTAGCCGCTCGTCATCAAATGTCGCCCCAAAAGAAACATCTTCATTTGTGTAATAGTTTCCATAAGGATCAGTTCCATAGAGTCTTGAAGTCCCCGTATCTCTTGATAGTACTTTTGTTCTTGGATACTTACTCTTCCAATCTCCAAATTTAACAGTGTCTGAGGAAACTACTTCTAAAGTTTGACCAGTGTGTGGACCTTTTACTGCCCTCCCTAAAACTTGAGACCATAGAGATTCATCGTCAGTTCGGTTGTACATCAACAGGTTAGATTTCCAAAGCAAACCTGAAACACCAAACTCAACCGTCTCCCCGTCTATTTTTCTCTCATAAACAACCCCTGTTCTACACAGAGGACAATATGTAACAGCAACTGGGACCTTGTTCACCTCATCATTTACAATCTCGTGCCACACCAGAGTCTCGTATGGATAAAATCGTATGTCGTTTCCAATCTTGAGCCCCAGACCGAACTCATCGTCTGATAGAAACCCTGCGTCTTTTACGCTAACAAATTTGGGATCATCAATTGAAGGGATTCCGTCTTTTCCTGGACCACCTGAAAGAATTTCCGCATCAGGTATCTCGCCTTCTATTTCTGAGCTGGGTATGTTTGTTTCTGTTTTAAGAAGATTAGGTATTAAAAGATAGGCAGCAATTCCAACTACAACCACAACGACTAGGTAAAATATTTTTTTCATAGTGTATATAGTACCAA
>CAYNQE010000014.1:0-8647 GCA_964399345.1 uncultured Candidatus Saccharibacteria bacterium | reverse complement strand
AATTTTAGCAGAAGGTGCCGCATCGAATACATCTCCATCAATTTTGTCAGTGAGTAGACATAAAACTGCGTCTGGATTGTTTTCTTTTAAAGAAGAAAGTAGTTCCTCTTTAGTTAACACTCCATCCTTTTCACTTACAACAACCTCGTGACCTTCGTTTTTTAATAGTTCAATTCCCTCGTTTGGAATTTCTCTAGTTACAAATATTTTTGACATATTATAGGTTGTAAAATAATTTTAATCTTGCAAGCACTACTTCGTAAACTGCATCGCGCCCTTTATCTAGATACCTATACGGCGCAACTTCTTCTGGGTTTGAGGCAAGCGCCTCTTCAATTCCCTTTCTGTAAGCCCTGCGTATTTCAGTGTTTATATGAACAACGTTCATTCCAGCCTCAATTGCTCCTCTGAAATCCTCGTCTGTTAGTCCTGAGCCACCGTGCAATACCATTCCAGCACCCTTTCCTATTGCCTCTCTCATGCTTTTTATCAATTCAATATTAAGCGCTGGATTATCTCTTCCTTTTAGCATTCCGTGAAGATTCCCTACGGCAGGGGCTACTGCTGTTACTCCAGTGTCATTAATGTAGGAGACAACATCACCAGGTGAAGGTAGTGTTGTACTTATATCATCGGGAATTTCATCTAACATCTTGCTTGATGAGCCTATGTATCCAACTTCCCCTTCAGTTAAAGTGTCTCCTGCGTAATCAACAACTTCTTTCATCGCAGTTTTATTTTCTTCAATTGTTAGTTTTGATCCATCAAAGATTACGGAATCCATTCCAGCATCAATTGCCGCCTTACATCCGTCAACTGAATGTACGTGATCGGCGTTTGTGAAAATATCTATTCCATACTCCTTCCTTACTGAGTTAACCATTGCGACCGTTTTTTCTAATCCAACAAATTTACTCTCCCCTTCAGAGACTCCAATTATTACAGGAACGTTTAATTCACGTGCAGCTAATGCTATTGCGTTTAATTGAGTTGAGTCAGATATATTAAAGTGCCCAACTGCGTTTCCGTTTTCTAATGCTTCATCCATTACTTCTTTAAGTGTTTTCATGATGTTATTATATCATTATGAAATATAAATTCGTTGCCTTAGGAGACATAGTAACTGATGCGTTTATAAAACTTAAGGATGGGGTGCACATTGCAGAAGATGAACACGGAGAAGAAATCCGAATACGTTTTGGAGACAAACTGGAATATGAAGATGTAACTGTAGTTCCTGCAGTTGGAAACGCGCCTAATGCTTCAGTTTCTGCCCACCGTCTAGGACTAAGTACTTCTTTAGTAACTGATATTGGAGATGACGACTTTGGAAAGAGGAAAATGGAAGCTCTACAGCAAGAAGGAGTAGATACCACTCACGTTAGAGAGCACTCAGGAATGCAAAGTAACTATCATTACGTACTGCGCTTTGGCGTTGAGAGAACTATTCTTATTAAACACTACGAATATCCTTACTCTATTCCAACCTTTGAAGAGGTACCTGAGTGGATATATTTCTCAAGCGTTGGCGAGCACGGTCTTGAATATCACCACCAGTTGGCAGAGTACTGTAAAGAAAACAACGTTAAGTTGGCATTTCAACCTGGAAGCTTTCAAATTTCATTAGGTTCTGAAAAGATTAAAGATATTTACGAGGCATGTGAGATCTTCTTTTGTAACAAAGAAGAGGCTCAGAGGATCTTGGATTCAAAAAGTGACGATATAAAAGAACTTATCGACGGAGTTCGTGCACTTGGTCCAAATATTGCAGTAGTAACAGACGGTCCAAGAGGAGCGTATGCCTCAAACGGAGAAGGTTATTGGCAAATGCCAATGTATCCGGATCCAAAACCTCCCACTGATAGGACAGGAGCCGGAGATTCATTTTCAAGTACCGTTGTGTCTATGTTAGCTGAGGGAATGGAACTGCCTGAGGCTCTAAGGAGAGGGCCTATAAACTCAATGTCTGTTGTCCAACATATTGGTGCACAGAAAGGATTATTATCACGCGAAGAACTAGAGAGATTATTAGAAGAGTCGCCTGAAAGTTATCAACTTGAAGAGCTATAAGGTGTTTATTAAATAGGTATAATATTATTATGTTCAATTTAAAAGAAACTAGAGGATTCACACTGATCGAATTATTAGTAGTTATTGCCATAATTGGCCTTCTTTCAAGTGTGGTACTAGCCTCTCTAAACTCAGCTCGAGAGAAATCTCGTGATGCTCGTAGAATTTCAGATATTAAGCAGCTACAAACTGCCTTAGAATTGTTCTTTGATGATCAAAGTACTCCGGAGTATCCTGACGCCCTATCATCACTAGCATCAGGTGGTTATATTGCAACAGTTGCAACTGATCCAAGTACTGGAGCAGCCTACGGATATGACAACCTAACAGGTGCAAACGGCACATGTGCTGTTGCCTCAGGAGCTTGTACAAAGTACGTGCTAGGAGCGACTATTGAAAATACTAGTCATAGTGTGCTTTCGGGTGACATCGATACTGACAGAGGAGCAGTAAGCTGTGACCAAGCAGGAGAATACTGTGTTCAGCCGTAAGGCCTAAACATTGCGTTAACAAAAAGCTCCCTTCTGGGAGTTTTTTGTTACTTCTTTCTTTTTAAAACTTTACTTACGGCCTCAATTATACTTTCACTATCGAGATTGTAATGTTCAATTAACTGTTCAGGTGTTCCTGATTGTCCAAACTTATCCTTTACGCCAACAAACTCCATTGGTACTGGTGAATTTTCAGAAAGAACTTCTGATATAGCACTCCCCAATCCTCCTGCTCCTTGGTGTTCTTCAATGGAAACAACCGCTCCTGCCTCCTCTGCTAATTCAATTATTTTTTTCTCATCTAGGGGTTTTACTGTATGACTATTTAAAACAACAACACCTACTCCGTCATCTTCTAGGAGCTTGGCTGCAACGAGTACATTGTGAAGTATTGGACCGCATCCAATTAGAACAACGTCTACTTTTTTACCTCTCCACATTTCATACGACTTCCCTATCTCAAAATCTGTTTCTTCTATTGTCATTGTTGGAGTCTTCTCTCTTGCTAGTCTAAGATATGTTGGTGAATCATTTTCGGCTATCTTAAGAGTTGCTTTTTTAGCCTCAACTGAATCACAAGGTACTACCACTACCATTCGTGGAATTACTCGCATAATTGCGATGTCCTCAATTGCCTGATGTGTTCCACCGTCAGGGCCCACCGATACTCCGGCATGACTTCCTACTACTTTTACTGGTCTGTCGTTATAGCAGATTGTAGTTCGTATCTGTTCCCAGTTACGTCCAGGAGAAAACATTGCGTAGGATGTTATAAATGGAATTTTACCTCTTGCTGCCATACCTGAGGCTACTGCTGCTAGGTTTTGCTCAGCTACACCCATTTGAACAAATCTCTCGGGATATTTATCGGCAAAACCTTTCATTCTCGTTGAGCCTGTTAAATCAGCACAAAGTCCTACTATGCTTTTATCATTATCCGCAGCCTCAACCAATCCCTCGCCGAAACCATTTCGTAGTGGAACTTGTTCTACGTCTGCATCAAAAATCTTTTTGTTTAATTCTTCATTTAACATATTATTCGTGTTCTCCTTCAATATTTCCTCCTAAAGTTCTCAATTCGTGAAGTGCCTTTTCGCCCTGTTCTTTGTTTGGTGGCTTACCATGCCAATGAAAGTCCCTCTCAAACTCTGAGACTCCTTTTCCTGGAATTGTGTGTGCTATTAAAACTGAAGGCTTATCGTTAACAGATCGTGCTTCTCCTATGGCCTCGTTTAGTGCTTCAAAGTTATGTCCGTCTACTTCAATTACGTGCCAACCAAAACTCTCCCACTTAGCCTTTAGTGGTTCAAGGGGCATAATATCCCAGGTGTAACCATCAATTTGTATGCCGTTTCTATCTACTATTCCAATCAGGTTTTGTAGCTTTTCTCTTCCTGCTAGCATCGCACTCTCCCAGATAATTCCACAATCAAGTTCTCCATCGCCCATTAAGGCGTATACATAACTGTCCGCTGCTCTTCCTTGGTCCATGCGTTGTGCTATTGCCATTCCTACCGCTTGTCCTAATCCACTTCCTAGTGGCCCAGAACTTGCCTCCACCCCATGAAGAAATTCTCTATGAGGATGTCCTTGTAGGCGAGAGCCAAATTTTCTAAGTGTAGAGAGTTCTTTTAGTGGAAAGTACCCGGCTCTTGCCATTGTTGCGTACTGCACTGGGCATATATGTCCGTTTGAAAGTATTACTCTATCTCTATCTTCTCTGTCTGGATTCTTTGGGTCATGCGTCATTGCGTGGAAGTACAGGAGTGTAAATACATCGGCCATGCCTAAAGGACCTGCTGTGTGGCCAGATCCAGCAGCTAAAAGCATTTCAATAATATCTTGTCGAATACTATTGGCAGTTTGTTCTAAGTGAGCAATTTTTTTATTCGATAGCATTACTTAATTGTGAAAAAGCACGTTGCTTGTCTTCTTCCTTCATTATTGCAGAACCGACACCGAAAAGATCAGCACCTGATTCTCTTAATTTTACTATATTTTGAGCATTAACTCCCCCATCTACTGTTATTAAAAGATCTGGGTACTTTGCTCTTAAATCACTTATACGTTTTAGTGAAGACTCATTAAATTCTTCTCCTTGGTACCCTATCCTATCTATTGTCATTATCTGAACGCTTGAAACTATTTCTTCATCTATTAAAGGGTAGATACTTTCTATTGGTGTTGAGAGTAGTATGGAGACTCCTGTTTTAACACCAACTTCGCCCCACTGAATGAAAGTTTCTTCCACATCATCCATCCCTTCAATTTGAGCCACTATTCTTTTTGCGCCAGCGCGGATAAAGGAAAGTCCAACTTCTCTAGGATTTTCTACCATTAAGTGGGCTTCAAATTCAATTCCTTCAGGTAATTGTTTTCCTTCTAGTGTGGTTTCGTTATATGGAAAACTCGTAGGTTGAACTAGCTTTCCATCCATAACGTCTATTTGAATTTGTTTTGCAAAAGAAATCACTTCCTCTATTTGTGATATCAGAGTTTCCCATTCGTCTGCCATTATGGCTGGTTGTATATTATAGCTGTTGCGATCCTGCATCTATATTTTGAGGAATAACTACGTAGCTTGATCTAGGCCAGAAGATAAACATAAGAACGAGAGCTAACACTCCAATTGCTAAAAGAACTATTGATGCTTGCTTTTCGTCTTTTGCTAATCCTGAACTTAAGACTAACTTCATTAACCAAGAATGCCTAGGTCCGCGAGGCCTTCTATTGTTAAATTCCATTCCAGGTTCGTCGAATTGTACTTGGTTATTCATAGTTATATTTTACCACTTTTATTTATATAATTGGCTATGTGTTCCTATGGCAACAAATTTAATTAGATCTTTCCTTGATTTTATATATACGGCCCTGATATCTCCAGTTACATTTATACTATAGGCTCCTTTAAATTTACCGTGAAGACAATGCTTCCTTAGGCTTCCATCAACTTCTGCAGAAACTAGTATTTCTATTTTTCCTATAGTCTTTTCTTTTTGGCGATTACTTAATTTAGAGAATTGTTTTTCAAATTTCTTAGTTAATATATACTTCATACTTACAAGGTTCTCAGGTGGGAAATTAACTCTTTTCCATTCATGCTTCCTGTAATTTCTTCATTTCGAGCTTCCTCGATTAGCTCAGAGAGATAGTCGTTTGGGATATATTCATTAGCCGAAAAGGTTATTTCTCTGTCGCGAACAAACTGCTTAAGGAAAGCGTTCATAACAGTAGTTAAAGGCACTCCAATTTCTTTCGCTATTCTTTGAGCCTCCCTTTTTAAATCTTTATCTGTTTTTATATTTAGTATTGTATGTGTATTCATATACTGAAGTATATACAATGGTACATTAGTGTCAAGAGAAGTTTGCCAATCTTCGCACATGTCTCTCTTCTCCACTAAAATCAGTCTCTAGCCATGCCTTTACAGCCATTCTAGCTTCATCTTCTGTTACGAATCTAGCACCTATACTTAATATATTTGAATCGTTATGTTCTCTTGAAAGTTCTGGTATTTTAGTTCCCCCGTACCAAACTACAGCGCGTACGTTTGGAAAACGGTTGGCAACCATGGCTTCTCCCTGCCCTGATCCTCCGAGTATGATTGCTCTGTTTTCTGGGTTTTCAGAAACAGCTTTTGCCGCAAGTGCGATTATTTCAGGATAGTCATCTTCAGGGTTTTGTTCATGCGCACCTAAATCTTCTACTTCTAGCTTTAGTTCGTTTTTGCAATACTCTACTAGAACTTGTTTTAAATTGAATCCTGCGTGGTCTGATGCAAAGAAGATCATTGTTTTTGTATATACTCTTCAAATTTACTTTCCAGAACCGCTACTCTAGAAATTAAAGTGTCCATTTCTTTTGAAAAACCTTTTACATTCTCAATATCTTCTCTAAGTTGTCGCAGTTCTTCAGAAAATTCTCTGCGCATGTCACGTATTTCTTTTTCTAAAGAATCGAATCTAGTATCTACAGACTCAAAACGCTTATCTACAGATTTAAAACCATCGTTCATATATGTACGAAGCTCATCAAATCCGTTCTTCATTATTATTGCCAACTTTTCTAAATCCATATATTCAATTATACATGCTTCCCGCTTTCAATAACATGCTCAACTAGGGCGTTGGCGTATCCAACCTCATTGTCATACCAAGCTAATACTTTCACTAGATTTCCTCCAACTACTCTTGTCATTGAAAGATCCGCAATTGATGCGTGTGTTTCCCCTATTATATCCGTTGAAACTAATGGTTCATTAGTTGTTGTGAAAAATTTCTCCCATTGGGGACTTTTTGACGCATTTAAAAGAGCTTCGTTTACCTCTTCTACAGTTGTGTCTTTTTTTGCTATGAAGGTAAGGTCTACTATGGATCCTGCTGGAACTGGGACCCTCATAGAAATACCGTCAAATTTACCCTTTAATTGTTCGTGTGCTTTTACTGTAGCAACAGCAGCTCCTGTTGAGGTTGGTATTATATTAACTGCAGCGGCTCTTCCCTTTCTTGGATCTTTAGCAGGACCATCTACTGTTTTTTGGGTTGAAGTGTATCCGTGAACAGTATTGAGCATTGCCTTTTCAATACCTATTGCCTCGTCTAATATTCCTATTACAGGACTTCCTGCGTTTGTTGTACAAGATGCATTTGAACTTATATCACATGTCTTTAGTTGTTTTTCATTTACTCCCATTAAAACAGTGGCGCCCGTAACTCCTGCAGCCTTAGGGTCATCTTTAACAGGTGCTGTTACAACCACTCTTTTAGCGCCGGCTGCTAAATGGACTTTTGCTTTTTCGTAACTAGTGAAAATCCCAGTGGACTCAACCACTAGATCTATTCCTAAATCTCCCCAAGGAAGGTTTCCTGCTTCACGCTCTTGTAGGAACTCTAGGTTTCTAAATTTCTCTAATATGCTCTCCCCTGTCTTTCCATATACGGAGTCATATTTTAGTAGGTATTCTAAATTTGCTTTCTCGGCTAAATCGTTGATGGCAACGATTTCCAAATCGTCCCTCATTGAGGCTAGCTTAAAGAAAGCGCGTCCTATTCTTCCAAATCCATTTATTGCTACTTTTGTCATGTCTATATTTTATCATACGTACTCAAAAAGGTGTCTACGGTTTTTTATATACTCTTATTGCAAATCTAAACCACGGCCGTGAGATTCCCGCATCTGCCTTATCAAGTGCTGAGAAATATACTCTTCGGTTACTGTTTGTAAATAGTACTGCTTCGTAGCCACTCTGAGCAAGCATCCAGTTTTTTCGCAATCTCTACAAAGGTATAATTGTACATCTTGATATTTGTTTTTCCTTATACCTCGTTTTACAAAATCCTTTCCATTACAATATGGCCAGCTTTCAGCTGGTCGATCTGGCTTTGACTTTTCTTTCGATATTGATATCATATGTATACAAATGGCCACTAGGCTCAGGAGACCCCCGCATTATTGCGGGGGATCGTTCGCTTTATTAAACAGTAAATCTTTTAGTGCCACACTAATCTCAGAAAACAGCTTCTTTCCTACTTTTCGTATACGTCTTGTGAGTCGCCGTGTACTTATAAGCTTCACTTGTGACAGAATCACTGCGAACTCAACCTCATCGTGCACAAAAATAAAGTGAAATCTATTTTTCTTAATCTTGGTTGTTAAAGGAAGAACAACGACAGTCTCTGAGCTAAATTTTCTTATAACAAGTACCAGTCGTTCAAACTCATCATTCTTGCCGTCTTCTTCGTATCCAATGTTGAGACCTAGCTTACACCACCAAATTTCTCGTTCATGTACTACTCCGAGGATTTTCTCATTATGGATTTACTTCTTTTGTATATTCCACTTATCAAAATCTTTCATTCTATCACGACTTCTATACCTCTAAATATCACGAGTTTTGGTGTTTTTTGCTTAGTTTAATGTAATTCGTGAGATCTATTCCACAACTTCAGGTGTTGTAGTTGCAGCTGGTTCAACTACTTCTACGATTACAGGTTCTTCTATTGGAACTTCCGCTACTTCAGGAGTTGTTGTAGCCGTTGGTTCTTCAATTACGACTTCTGGAGTTGTAGTTGCTACTGGCTCTTCTA
>CAYNQE010000013.1:0-9801 GCA_964399345.1 uncultured Candidatus Saccharibacteria bacterium | reverse complement strand
TTGATTCCAACTCTGTTTTTGCCAGTCGCGAAGAAGCTCAGGCATCTGCCCGTGCTTCTCTTTCAGTTTCCTATCCGGAACTAAGGCTGGCAGCAAAACGCATTCCTTTATTCTCAGAAGAAACAAATTCTGCATTTGCTTCAGTCGTTTAAGTTGTTGAAAAGCGCTGCCCTTGTGGGTGGCGCTTTTCTATTTCCCCCTCTTCTCTAGAGTAACCAATAGTGGTGTAGCTAAGAACAATGAAGAGAATGTTCCAGCTAATACTCCTGTTATAAGCACTAATGCAAAGTCTTGAGTAACCCCTGCTCCAATAAAGAAAAGTGAAAGCAATACCACAAGAGTAGTTAGTGAAGTATTAATACTTCTCATGTAAGTTTGGTTAAGTGACTTCCCTACTGTAATTTCAAAATCTTCCTTCTTATTACTCTCTTCATTGTCTGTAAGATTTTCTCGAACTCTATCAAAAACCACTATCGTATCGTTCACTGAATATCCGATAATAGCCAGTAGCGCCATTATAAACAAAACATCTACTTCAGCACCAAACAAGTACCCTAAGACCGCAAACAGTCCTGTAGGGACGATAACGTCGTGCATTAGCGCAATAATTGCAACAAACCCATACTTCCACGAGCTTACTGGCTCACTAACTTTTCTAAACGCGATTGCTATGAAAACTATAATAGCTAACATAACAGCAAGCATAGCTAGCCATGCCTTGGCGCGTAATTCTTTTCCAATGGTTGGCCCAATTGAGTTAAACCTCTCAACTGCTCCTCCGTCATTACTAATTGCTACAAATACTGTCTCTCTCTCACCTTCTTCAAGGGGCCGTACTCTAAGAATGTATTCACTCTCTCCTGCTGCCCTAAGTGAGTATGCTCCTAAGTCTAGTGTATTTAAACTATCCTCAACTACAGATCTTTCAGGACGTACCTCGTAGCGGATTTCTGCAATCTCTCCACCAGTGAATTCTATTCCGAAATTAAGTCCAAACATTGCAATTGCCCCAATGGAGGCTGCAACAATTATTCCACTTACTGCAAAAAATATTTTTCTGTATTTAACAACTAACATATTATTTCAATCCAGTTCCAAATAGGAACTTAGCTACTCCTTTGTGCTCATAATCTCCAGCTGCTAGAAGGAACGTCCTATTTATAGTAATTGCAGTTATCATTGAAACGATAACTCCTATACCAAACACCAAAGCAAATCCCTCTACCATAGAAGTTCCAAACCAGAATAGGATTACTGCTGTAATTATACTCGAAAGGTTTCCGTCTCGAATAGAAAGCCAAGCTCTACTAAATCCATCCTTAACCGCGTTATTAGTCCACTTCCCTTCTATTAGCTCTTCCTTCATTCTTTCAAAGATTAAAACATTCGCATCAACTGCTAATCCAATTGATAGAATAAATCCAGCAAGTCCTGCTGCAGTTAATGTAACTGGCATATATTTAAATATTGCTAGAATAAGTACGATATAGATTGAAAGAGAAATTACAGACAGTAGTCCTGGTAATCGATACCAAAGAAGCAAAAACAGAGCAACAGCAGCAAGACCCCATATTCCAGCTTCAATTCCTTTAGAAAGGGTCTCGGCACCAAGGGATGCTCCTATGGTCTGGCTACTAAGTAATTCAATTGGCAGCGGTAGTGCTCCAAAGTTAAGGTTTCGTACCAGCTCACGAGCCTCTTCCGGTTCAAACCCTCCTGAGATAACGGCTGAGCCTCCTGTTATTCTTTCATTAATTATTGGGTTTGAAATAAGTTGCCCATCTAGGAAAATACCAAATACTTCTCCAACGTGAGCTTCTGTAAAATCACCAAAGATCTTTCCTCCTTCGCTAGTGAAGTCTAATACAACGGCAGGTTCATTAGATAATCCACCCTGATGTCCTTGCCCAAACTGTAGCGACGCTCTATCTAAATGCGCTCCAGTTAATACAGCATCTCCAAAAACGTCGCCAAGTGAAAGCTCTATCGTTCCGTCTTCTCCAACCTCAGCATTCTGAGTATCTACATCTCCTTGTAGTCTAAACTCCAAAACTGGAGTTTCTCCAATTAGCCGTATCGCCTCTTGGGTATCAGTAACACCAGGAAGTTCAATAATTAGTCTGTTCTGTGCTTCTCCCGAAAGAGCTCCAGCTCGTTCAGTTTGAACAATTGGCTCGGCCACTCCAAAAAGGTTCACCCTTCTTTCTATGGTATCTCTTAGAGATGCAAGAGAGTCTTTAATATCTGCCTCATTTATATTTGAGGTGTCGGCTTTGTAAACAAGATGTGTTCCACCTGAAAGGTCTAGACCTAATCTGAACTCACTTGATGAATATACTGACCATCCTATGCCCAGTCCTGCTATTAAAATCGCTAAAACTATCAATCTGTTCTTAATCATATGTGCGGAAAGTATACTTCATGAACCAAGTTTTGTTAATACAACCTTAAATGTCTTAAATATTATCCGAGCATCTAGTAGGAGAGACCTGTTCTGAACATAATATAAATCATACTGGAGTCTCATTCTTGTCTCTCTTATAGACTGTGGACTGGAATTACCGTCTTCGTAGACCTGTGCGGTTTGGGCCCAACCAGTTAGTCCAGGGGCAACCGCATATCTAAGCTTGTAAAACGGAACTGTCTCAACTAGAGCCTCATAAAGACCTACTATATCCGGCCTTGGCCCAACTAAAGAGATATCGCCTTTCAATACATTCCACAATTGGGGCAATTCATCTATACGAGTCTTTCTTAGAAACTGACCTACTTTTGTAACTCTGTTAATTCCATTACTGCCATCTCTATCAATCCAAATTCCATCATCAGAGCCCGTCATGCTCCTAAACTTGTACAAAACCACCTCCTTTGCATGTCTTCCTATCCGCCTTTGTTTAATAAGAGCAGGACCTCCATCTTCCATTTTAATTGCAAAAGCGACGAATGGAGATATTGCTATCGCTACAACCCCCAAGACCAAGCTAGCAACTACATCTACAACTCTCTTAAGGGCATCATATACTCTGTGAGAAACTACGTTTACATTATTAAGTAACCACCTATCACTAATCAAAGATATAGGAACTCTCTCAAATACTTCTTGGTATAGACTACGAACTTCTATAAATTCAGCGCTTTTCTTAATGAAAGTAAGTTCATAAATATACGGTAATATATTATCCAAAGAATGGCTGTTGGCGTCAGCAACTATTGTGCTAACACTTCCGCTTTCTATCAAAATACTCAAAGTTTTCTTAATCTCTTCGTCGGAGGATAGTTCAGGATGAATTATTGCTCTGAATTCTAATGGGTATAGAGGATCTCTATTCACTTCTTCAGATAACTCGGACAATTCCAAGCTGGTTCCAACTAAAACTGCCCCTATTTCTTTCCTCACTAAAATATTTGGGTACATGTATACTCTCCAAAAATACAAAAGAGCAGTGGAGACAAGTAGATAAATTACCAAGATTGTTTTTGGGGTAATTTGAAAAAACGGAATTGAGAAGAATAATAAAGCAGCGACTCCTACATTAATCGTTTGGGCTACGAATATAATATTAGGCAACTTCTTGCGAAACAGCACGGTATAGCGCCCGTAGAGGCCCGAGAGGAAATATATAATAAACCAAACGGAGAATAAAAATGAAAATGAAGTGAGGTGGGCTATAGCCAAATCTATATCTGGCGTCCTAAAATGTCGTAATGTAAGAGTCACCCATACAGAAAGATAAAGAATACTTATATCCCCTGCTAAAAGCACCAAATAAGCTTTTCGACTTAATACATGCATACACACTCGTACTATCTTTATAGCATAAAAAGTCTCCTAAAGTACTCTATACGCCTAAAAATTCTCGTTGTGCATCATCACGATGAACGGTGCGAGAATATCTGCTCATTCCCATAATAATTCCTAAAGCTGCGTATTCTGTAAGAAGATGCGATCCACCGTAGCTCATAAACGGTAAAGTTACCCCGGTGACGGGCATAAGTCCTATGTTCATACCAACGTGAACGGTAAAGTGACTAATAAACAAAATAACAACACCAAGTGAAAATAAGGTTTCGAAGTTTGTGGCGCCTAACTTTGCGTGTTCAAGAATTCGCCAAATTAAAACTGCAAAGAGAATAAATAAGAGTACTACACCAATAAATCCCCACTCTTCCGAAAAGGAAGCAAATATAAAGTCAGTCTCATACTCTGGCAAGAACTGTAATTTACTTTGTGTTCCGTATCCTATTCCCTTCCCAAACAGCTCACCTGAGCCTACTGCTATAGTTGATTGATATGCGTTGTATCCAGTACCTCGGATGTCTGCAAGAGGATGAATGAATGTCAGTATTCTATCCTTTTGGTAATCAGCGAAGACAAAAGCCCACATACCAGCAACTGATATGAGACCCGTTAGCAGAACCACAACTAAATGTTTCTTAGAAATCCCAGAAACGAGCACCATCCCGAACCACACAAAGAAAATCATTATCGCTGACCCGAAGTCTGGCTGTAATAGTATTAATGCAAACAGAATAAATGAATACACCCCCGAGACTAATATGTGCCTGACATGGGCTATTTCTATGTGTCTCCGTGTAAAATATTTAGCCAGAAGTGCAATTATCACAAGCTTTGCGTACTCTGCCGGCTGTACTGCAAAACCACCGAAGTTAAACCTACTTTGTGCACCTTTAACAACGTCACCAAAAACAAACACCGCTAAAAGTAATATTACTGTTATACCAAAAAGTAGCGTAACAACGCTAGTTCTTCTTAAAAATCTGAAGTCTATAAAGCTAAAGGCAAAAAATACTACCAAAGAGACACCTAACCATATAATTTGCTTCCCAAAGAAAACACTGTTTTCCACATAGGCATTCATCGTAACTAGCCCTGCTACTGTTATGAGCAATGCGGAAATAAAAAGTAGAGTGTCTATATGCCCTATATATTTTAGAGATAGAGTGCGCATATAAAACTACTTTGGAATTGCAAGAGGTACTATATCAATTCGGGCTATGTCAGAGGAAAAACCTTCTGGCCAAGTAAAGGCAATGGTTTTCTTTTCGTCTGCATTTAATCTCTCTACTAAGGTTCTTGATGAGGCTATCGCATTACCATTTGAATCAAACACTGTAGCGATGAATACCATATTCTTTCTGGATTCAAATAAATTGTTACGTACGTCTGCATCTATTCTAGGAGATGTATTTGCGTTACTAATTCTTGTGTTATTAATTGTTATACCTCTTGCTGAATCTTGCATTTTCTCCCAGGCAAAGTCATTAACAAAACTAAAGAAAGTTCTAACTGGAACACGTTTCCCTGTATCTATTCTACTTTCAAAAATTGGAAATACTTTTCCAGGTGGAACAGATACCCTTCCAAAGCGCTCACCAATGATAACGTTCTGCGCGTCGTAGAATTTAAATTGATACACCGCGTCCTTAACTCCCGCTTCTTGATTTGGATTTTCAATGTAGGCTACTGCGTTATAAAAACCATCCTTAACTTCAAATGTTCGTGCCCATAAAATAGTGTGAGGGATAACCGTACTTTCATCTAAAAGTGTACATGGCCCTCCAAGGTCTACGCTCACTTCGCCTTGGTTTTTCTTACCGTCAAAACATGTTGGCTTATCGTAGGATGTGATCAATATATATGGAGTTATTGTAAAAAAAAGAAATAAGAATATTCCTCCTGCGTACATTGTTTGTCGTCTTCGAGCCCATTGTGATGTTGCCATTACACTAGTATAACAAAAAGCACACCGTTGCGGTGTGCTTTTTGTTGTTCAAATACTCTATGTTGGCGTTGAGCTACTCTTGCCTTTACGACTACCATCGCCTCAGAAGGGCTTAACTTCTGTGTTCGGAATGAGAACAGGTGTACCCCCTTCGATGAAACACCAACATACAATATTCGAACTGCACCTATGCTTGAATGTGAACCCCTCATAGAGAGAGGTGTGGTCGAGATGGCAGGATTTGAACCTGCGACCTGTTGTCCCCCAGACAACTGCGCTACCAGACTGCGCCACACCCCGACAAGTGAAGGAGGCAGGATTCGAACCTGCACTCCTTTATGTATGACAAAAGGATTAGTCTGCAACGATCACTAAAACCGAACCAGTAAATAGCTTCTGCCAAAAAGAGCTCTCCCGTCACCTTAGCCACTTTCTAACGGCTTCGGCTTTGAGCTTACTCCCCCACATTCAAACATACGTACAAATACGTACTACATAACACTGAAATCGACATACAGAATTTTTAACAAAGCTGTTAGAGAACTCCATACAGGAAACTCCTCGATGAATTAGTACACCTCGGCTGAGCATATCGCTATGCTTACACCTAGTGCCTATCAACGTAGTAGTCTCCTACGGATCTCAAATGATTTCTTATCTTGAAGTTGGCTTCCCGCTTAGATGCTTTCAGCGGTTATCCATTCCCGACATAGCTACTCGACAATGCTTCTGGTGAAACAGCCGATAGACCAGAGGTCAGTTCACAAAGGTCCTCTCGTACTATTTGCAAATCTTCTCAAAAATCGACGCCTGCAGCGGATTATGACCAACCTGTCTCACGACGGTCTGAACCCAGCTCGCGTACCTTTTTAATTGGCGAACAGCCAAACCCTTGGGACCTTCTCCAGCCCCAGGATAAGGTGAGCCGACATCGCTGTCTAAACAAAGGGTGTTCAACTCCCTTCGAGGTTCACATTACGTGGTCAATTGTAATTATTTCTACCATTACTGATAGGATCGGACTATATCTTCTTCCTTCCACTTAGTGTGGTTAGGAGTTCGGCGTATTAGCACTTCGTATATGAAGCACTCCAGACCTTAAGGTCTAAGTCTCTACGGGGTCATAACTCAATTTGTATCGCATAGATGGAACTATATGAGGTTCTATAATTTCATTTAGTCTACCTACACTTTCTTTTAAAAACCTGATGCGATAATACTTTTTGTCCTTATTAAGGCGAGCTTTTAAACCCTTCTTTCGTAAAGCATGTAGTAATCGTTTCTGTTCTTCCAAAGAAAATTGCTGTGTATTCAAATACATGTCATATTTTCTCGATTTAGAACCATCATCCATAAACCATACAGCCAAAGATAGTGGTGTTAAAACCAAATCTTTAGGTATTGTTTTTCTCTTGTTCTCGTAGAATGCATTCAATATTTTCGTTAACTGTGGATGTTGTTTGGTAAAAAAGCGATACGCCCTTCTTCCATCTTTACCACTAGAACGCTCTTTTGGTGGTGATATGCAAATGTTTTCCAGAATTTTAAATTTCCAGTCTACATATTCTTTTGCTCTGATTGAATGATTGATTTCTAGAAAAGCATCTTTTCGCCCCTCCATAACTCTCATATATCCATCACCAAGAAGCGCTCCTATAATGAGTGATTCTTGTTCTTGAGTTAGACTTCCCACGGTATTGTCCATATTGGTATTCTACCATTTTAGGTAGAGCTGGTATATGGAGTTCACCGTTATAAGCCAAATTTTTCTTGTAGAAAATTTCTTTTCTAGGCACCCCGATGTTAAATATTGTAACTATTCAAGGTTAAGGTGCCGAACACCGCCGGCGATATGAACTCTTAGGCGGTACCAGCCTGTTATCCCCAGGGTAACTTTTATCCGTTAATCTTCAGCTGCATCTAATGCAAACTGTCGGTTCACTATGTTCCGCTTTCGCGCCTGCTTGACACGTACGTCTTGCAGTCAAGCTCTCTTATGCCATTACACTATCGGCACGGTTTCCATCCGCGCCTAGAGAACCTTTAAACTCCTCCGTTACTTTTTAGGAGGATAGCGCCCCACTAAAACTACCTGCCACATACTGTTCCGATGAGGTTTTTCCTCACTGGTTAGGAGACGCATAAACAAAGGGTGGTATTTCACTGGCGACTCCTTAGTCACCAAAATGACTAGATCAACGTCTCCCACCTATTCTACGCATTGTTCACACGCCCCCAATATGAAGCTGTAGTAAAGCTCCTGGGGTCTTTCCGTCCTGCTGCAGGTATCCGGCATCTTTACCGGAATTGCATTTTCACCGGGCAGTTCCTCGAGACAGTGTCCCAGTCGTTACGCCATTCGTGCACGTCTACAATTACTAGACACAATCTGTTACTTTCTTCTTAAAGTTTTAAGAATACTGACTCCATGGATTATGAAGCGGTTTGGCGCGAGCCAAACTCTATATGTCGCCATATAGCTCAGACTATATCATCCACATCACTTTCGTGAGTGGTTCCGCGTATAGTCGTTGAGGATCCGTTGCAACTTCACCAATCGGTTTCGTTGTCTTTTTTGCTTTAATGGATATTTAACAAGAAATAGATCCGCTATTTTCAGCAATTCTTTTCTGCTATTAACTTCGTAGTGATACACACCATCTTTTCTATATCGCACCTTTCCATATTCAAGAAAGTTGCACAGCAATTCAATAATCTTGCGATCTTTCATTGCTATTGTAAAAAATGGTTCTTTGTATTTACCACTCTGTTTTACGCCAAACGAACCTTCGCCGTCTATAATACCAGCAAAGAAATACCCTATGGCATCTTTTGATATTTTAGACTCTAGTTCATATGTGTTCTCAACCACTCCTTCCGTCTTTAAAAGACGAAGTTTGTGTCTAAGAATATCCATCGCTTTTGTCTTTTCTTTATGAGCATTATGACCACGATGTGAATCAAGATACTCTAGCGCTTGAGATAAGATATCAACTCTGTTTTTGGCTAAATCTCCGATTATAATCGGATAGTTTTTAAGAAATTTTAAAATTTCCCTAACTCTATTCTTGCCTCTAACTTTCAAGTTGAACGCCCCTTTTATAGGACTTATTACACCAAACCTATTCATGATTTTCTCATTTATATGCTTGAGTAATACCTTATCTGCATTGGAGACCGTGAAATCAACCATATAAAAGTGACCTTTCGGATTCCGATTGGTTGCTTTTATGATTGAACACGTCATTTCTCCAGCAAAAAAACCTGAGTAATAATAATTACTCACATTTAACGTTTCCTGCGGATTGTCCGGCTTCCGATCTAAGTCGGAATCACTGGAAGCATTTTTACGCATACATACATTTTACCAGACAAAGTAAACATATGTACGTTGTAGCTCCAGATACTACCGGGGTTTCCCGCATACAGCGGAATTTGCTATAAGCCCTTACGGCCTATAGTCCCAATCTAATTTAGGAATTACGCTCTCCGTTTCCTTTCTTACGGTTGGACTATATCTTCACCCACTAGGGGTGTTCGGCGTTTAGTCTCTACGGGGTCAATTACGACTTCCCTCGGTATTCTCCTCTTTAGAGGTTTTTTACCGATATAGCCAAATATTTTTTTGGACCTACTATGCATTACTACATAGCGAGGCAGCTTTGATTTGTTAAACGGTCCTAGTCCTTTTGGCACCTTTCTAAAAAAGTACCAAAACCTTAGGACCGTTCGAAATATTTTAGATGACGAGCAATTTTCGATACTCTCGCCAACCTTATGTCGCCATAAGGACTCGACTATATCATCATGTTTATGTATGCAAGTCAGCTTCTATGCATACGGCATGTTCCGCGTATAGTCTGTGAGGATCCTCCGCATCATAATGATGCTCGGTTTCCTGCGGATTGTCTGCACCAGATACATTTTTACTGCCACACAAGATGTGTGATGAGTAGTACTGGATACTTTCAAGTGTGCCTAAGTTTTGACCATTTTCACACTTGGGTCAGAGTTTCCCGCATACTCGAGACTGGCACCGATATAGACGTCAATGAAT
>CAYNQE010000012.1:0-11130 GCA_964399345.1 uncultured Candidatus Saccharibacteria bacterium | reverse complement strand
CCCGTTAAGATTCATCCACTGCCGTACCCTGGATTAAACATCGACAACCTTCCTTTCTTTGTGCCAATTGCAACGCAGGCAAAAGGAACCACCTTAATTCACGACTGGATATGGGAGGGTCGCGCAATTTACTTTACTGAACTTAATCGTCTTGGTGCAGACGTTAAATTAGCAGACCCTCACAGAGTGTTTGTTAACGGCGCAACTCCATTAGCCGGAACTCAAGTTGTTTGTCCTCCTGCCCTGCGTCCTGCTGTAATTATTCTTCTTGCAATGTTATCCGCAAAAGGCACTTCCGTTTTAAGAAACGTGTATTCAATAGAAAGAGGTTATGAAAGAATTGCCCAGCGCTTAAGAAAAATTGGAGCTAATATTGAAATACTTAGTGATCTTTAGATATCAACGTGGAAATATTCTCCAGCATCGTAGATGAATACGTTGTTTGAACGTATCTGATCCCTTGCTACTTGAGGGGACTCCCCTACAAAGACTGGGAAGAAATTTTGAACCTCACTTTCTCTTATGTCGAGTGCGAAAACCATTTCAGCAACAGATACAATTACTGCGTCATTACGATCACCAAACCATATTATATTTTTTATATTATCAACGGATGAAAATACCGTTCGAACTTCCTTACCTTGTTTAACAAGTATTCGTGTTCCCTCAATCCACACCTTGTTACCTACTCGTTCAAGAGGATTTATTCTTGACGGTTCGCGATAGGTGAAGAATTCCTTCTTAGCAACGGTAGATAATTCATTGTCTGCCTCAAGTGTAGACATTGAGGTTTTCTTTGTTACCTGTAAAGGAAGGAGAGTAGATACTTCACCAGAGATACTTTCAAACTCCATAATCCACGGCCAGGTTTCGTTTGTAGCAACCACCACTCCTCTAACACCCAATCCAAGACCGCTGTAGACAGCAGTACCATCTTCGTCAGTTCTTCCAACTTTTTCACTATCGATAAAAATATCACTGTTTGGTAGTGCGTTTTCAATATGTAGTTCTCCTCCCTTAACGATATATACTCCATCGATTACGTAACCAGTTTGTTTGATAATTCCAAAGAAAATTATAAAGACTGTTAGTACAATCCCTGCTTTCAATATATTCTTTCGTATTCTTAGTCCTTTCGCATTTAATTTCATGCCGGCATTAAAGCAAATAGAAAGGGCCCGCGCAATTGCGGGCCCGATCAGAAGAGCTTATTTGTAGCACCACTGCTGTGGGTTTAGTTCAAGCGAAGGACCTTTCTGATCACTGGAAATGCTTTCTAAGAAGCACTGTAGTCTGCCGCCCGCTTCATCCCTTAAGATTACTGAAGTGTATCCTGCATCACCGATTCCGTAAAAGCCCGATGCAAGTGCAGCAACTGCGGCCTCCCCGGAGGTGGTTAGTTGGGCGGGTTTGTCCAGAACCCCATCAGGATCCTCGATTTGTTCGGGTTGAGTTCCCATATTTACCTCTTCTGTTGTTTACTCGACATTTTTTATTTGGTGCTGTGCCGATTCAGCAAACCAACTAACACTTTTCCATAAAATTGAATTTTTCGCAATATAAAAGAAAACCCCGGCGCGCGCTTTTGCGCACACCGGAATCAAAAACTTTAGACGACCAGCCACCAGTCATCTTTGTGGAAACGGACCGTTCGATTTTTTATCGACTTGTCCGCCCATTGGATCAAGATGATTAGTTCACCTTTGGCCCTATCGAAGGCTGTGATTACAACCTTGTAGGCCTTGGAGAGGACACTTACGACTGAAGCAAGTTTCGTTCTTGCTTTTGTCGAAAGTTCCACCTCCTTAAAAAAATCTGTGGGTAGTCCCTGTTTTGCCCCTGCGGGCTTGGTAACAAAATTAGACATGTATCTGTCCCTTCTTTTGCGGTATTGAAATATAAGTTACGTTGCTGTACCGCTTCAATAACGAAACAACAGTTTGACACACATGGCAAGTAATTACAATAGATTTGTAAAACACAGCTAAACGAGTACAATCACCATACCTATGAAGTTTTCATTCACACCAAAATTAGGAATTGATCTTGGAACAACGTACACATTAATTTACGTTCCTGGGCGTGGTGTTGTTCTGCGCGAACCTTCAGTTGTTGCGGTTTCAGAACAGGAAAACAAGATTCTTGCAGTTGGAGATGAGGCAAAAGAAATGATCGGACGAACTCCTGATGACATTGTTGCATATCGCCCCATGAAAGATGGAGTAATTGCTGACTATCGTGTGACTGAGGCTATGCTTCGATACTATATGAAAAAATCCACCCCTTGGTGGAGTATTTTTCGCCCTGATGTGATGATCTCGGTTCCAGCGGGTGTTACTTCAGCCGAACGCCGTGCTGTGATAGAGGCTGCAGTTAAAGCAGGCGCTAAGACCGCACAAGTTGTTAAGGAGCCAATCTTGGCTGCAATCGGTGCTGGAATTCCAATTCACGAGGCGCAGGGAAACATGATTGTAGATATTGGAGGAGGAACATCTGACGTTGCCGTAATTTCTTTGGGAGGAATTGTCGCCTCTACTTCAGTTAAATGTGCTGGAAACAGAATTGACGAGGCAATAACAGCACACATCAAGAAAACATTTAACTTAGCAATCGGAGACAAGACAGCTGAAGACATTAAAGTCCAGGTGGGATCTGCTATTCCAATGGAAGAAGAACTTACAATGACAGTTAAGGGACGTGACTATTTAACCGGCCTTCCTCGTTCAGTTGAACTTTCAACAAATGAAGTTGTTAAAGCAATCGGAAGAGAGTTAAGAGAAATCATTAAAGCAATTCGCGATGTACTTCAAGAGACACCACCTGAACTTGCAGCGGACATAATTGATAACGGAATTACAATGTCGGGAGGATCATCACAGTTACGAAACTTACCAGAACTTGTCTACCGTCGTACTGGAGTAAAGGCGGTTTTGGCCGATGATGCCTTATATAGTGTTGCTAAAGGAACGGGAATCGCACTACAACACCTAGATGTGTATAAGAAGGCGATACTTTCAAAGAGATAAATATGAAAGAACTGTCCGTAATAGATATAGAGAACCTTCACCATGCGTATTTAATTGAAGACGCACCTGAGGTATTCTCTTCATTGCAAAACCACTTAAAAGTAAAAGATTCAGAAATTCACATTCGAGAGTTTGATCACCTTGGAATTGAAGACAGTAGAGATTTAATGCGCATAGCGCAATTGAAATCGTTCGGGAAACAAATTTTCATTTACCGAGCACGTTCTTTTGGAGGAGAAGCACAAAACGCACTTCTAAAACTATTTGAAGAGCCACCAGTAAACACGCACTTCTTTATCTGTGTATCAGGAGTGTGCGACATTCTTCCAACACTGCGTTCACGTGCTTGGGTTATTGAATCCTTTTCTAAAAACGAAGGAGAATACGGAAAAGAATTTTTAGCGCTTAGTTTAAAAGATAGGATCTCTCTTATCGAAGGCATCGCAAAAGAAAAAGACCTGGGATTAGCGGATAAGCTTTTACGTGAAGTTGAAATCTCTCTATACAACGAGGGAAAGAAGAAATCTTTAAAGCATATTATTAACGTACGGAAAGTAATTCACACTAAGGGAGCGTCTTTAAAAGTTCTTCTTGAGAGTGTTGCACTTACCGTATAAGACTTTCTTAATGTATACTTGCCTACATGTACGATTTTAAAACAATAAAAGAAAAAATATCAGAAGGGGAAGAATGGTTACGTAAGGAGTATCAGGGACTTCGCACAGGTCGCGCAACACCTACACTTCTAGATACTATAAACGTGGATAGTTATGGTTCGAAGGTTCCATTAAATCAAGTTGCAAACGTTGGAGTTGAAGATGCTCGAACTTTAAGAATTTCGCCATGGGATGCATCTCAAGTTAAAGAAATAGAAAAAGCGATAACAGATGCCAACTTAGGAGTAGGAATCTCAACAGACGAAAAAGGTCTTCGTATATCTTTTCCAGAATTAACAACAGACAGAAGAGACTCTTTAATTAAAATGGCAAAAGAGCGACTTGAGGACTCACGCCAAAGCCTTAGAGGGTTTCGGGAAGAAATCTGGAGTGAAATACAAGCAAAGGAAAAGGATGGAGAAATTAGTGAAGACGAAAAGTTTACAGCCAAAGATGATCTTCAAAAGATCGTGGACGATGCAAATTCAAGTTTAGAGGAAGTTTATCAGAAGAAGGAAATAGAAATTCAAAATTAATATGTCAGTAGTTCTTTTTATCGCGGTCTTAGTAGTGTTAATAGTAGTACACGAGTTTGGTCACTTCATAGTTGCTAAATTTTTCGGAATAAAGGTAAAAGAGTTTGGTGTTGGATACCCGCCGCGCGCTTTTATACTTAAAAAGATAGGAGAAACTGTCTACACGGTAAACTGGCTTCCTTTTGGAGGGTTTGTAAAAATATTCGGAGAAAGTAGAGATCAAAATTACTCAGTTGAAGATAAGAAGCGTGCTTTTTCTCAAAAATCTAAACTTGTCCAAGCAGCAGTACTCTCATCTGGTGTTATCTTCAACCTAATATTTGCTTGGCTGCTTTTCAGCATCACACTTCTTTCAGGTGCGCCAACTGCAGTTGAGGAGGCAAATGCCTCAGAGTTTGATACTCGATTAATACTAAGTGCCATTATCTCAGACTCTCCGGCGGATCAGGTGGGGCTTAAATCAGGAGATGAACTAGTTTCAATTACAAGTGGAGGTACTTCAGTAGAACTACTTCCAAGCCTAGCCTCAGAATTCATTCAGGAAAATGCAGGAAAAGAAATAACAGTTGAATATATACGAAGCTCAGAAGGCGAGGAAATAGAAAGTGTATCTTTAATCCCAGCACACGGTGTGATAAGTGAGAGTCCTGGAGTTCCAGCAGTTGGAGTTGCAATGGCCTTAATTGCAGATCAGCCACTCTCACTTGGAGCTTCAATTTCAAAAGGGTTCACTACAACCGCTGTAATGTTTAAAACTGTAACAATTGGTCTAGGAGCATTTCTTTGGGCGGCTATTACAGGAGCAGCCGACTGGTCGTCAGTTGCAGGGCCAATAGGGATAGCAGAACTTGTGGGAGACGCCTCATCAGTAGGATTTATCTATCTTCTGTACTTTACCGCATTCATTTCAGTTAACCTTGCTGTAATAAACTTAATACCACTTCCAGCATTAGACGGAGGAAGACTTTTCTTCATCGCAGTTGAAGCGATAACAAGAAAACAGATAAATTCAAAAATAGCCAACACACTAACGTACTTGGCTTTTCACTTCTAATAATCTTAATGCTCGTTGTTACTTTCCACGACGTAGTTATGTTGTTTTAAAAAAATATCCCCGCCACGGTGCTAATGTGGCGAGGAAACAGGTGCGTGCGATTCTTGTGCAGGACTGGCGCGTAGCGACTTTCTCCCGCTACACAAGAATCTTTTGGCAGATCCGGGAGTCGCTAACTGACAAACTATTAAAAGTGTAGCATGTTTTGGAGTGGTCAATTTTTTCTGGTACTATTGGCTAACAATGACAAACACACTTAGACAATCAAAACTTTTTACAAAAACCCGAAAGGAAGCACCAAAGAGCGAAGTTTCAAAAAACGCACAACTTTTAATTCAAGCAGGCTTCATTAACAAAGAAATGGCGGGAGTATATTCCTTCCTTCCATTGGGACTTCGTACATTTAACAATGTGGTTAATGTAATTCGCGAGGAGATGAATGCAATAGAAGGTCAGGAAATGACACTCTCAGCACTTCAAGATCCGGAAGTGTGGAAAACATCTGGAAGATGGGAAGACGAACACGTAGATGTTTGGTTTAAAACTCATCTACACAGTGGAGATAATTTCCACGAGGGTTCTGAACTAGGAATTGCAAACACTCACGAAGAACCACTAACGAAACTCCTAACTGAGCACATTTCTTCCTACAAGGATTTACCAAAGTATATTTACCAATTCCAAACTAAATTCCGTAACGAGACTCGAGCAAAGAGCGGAATAATGCGAACGAGAGAGTTTGTAATGAAAGACCTGTACTCATTTAACAGAGACGAAGAAGGATTTAGAGAGTTTTACGAAAAATGTGCCGAATCTTACCTAAAAATATTTGAACGTCTTGGTATTGGAGATAAAACCTATCGAACGTTTGCAAGCGGCGGGTCTTTCTCTAAGTTCAGCGATGAATTCCAAACAATTTCAGACGCAGGAGAGGATTTAATTTATATCAACGAAAAAACAGGTACTGCGCTAAACAAAGAAGTTAATACAGAAGAAGTAATTAAAGATCTTGGGTGGGAAGGGGTTACTCTTCGTGAAGAGAAAGCAATTGAAGTCGGAAATATTTTCCCACTTGGCACTAGGTTCTCTAACGCCCTAGGGTTAAAGTTTAAAAACGAAGAGGGCAAGGAAGAGTCTGTGATAATGGGCTCATATGGAATTGGACCGGCAAGAGCCATGGGGACTGTTGCAGAATTACTCTCAGACGAGAAAGGGCTTGTGTGGCCAGATGAAATAGCACCATTTAAGTACCACCTAATTGTTTTAGATAATGGAAACGAGGAAGTGAAAGCGGATTCAGAGAGAATATTTTCTGAAATGGAATCACGGGGTATGTCGGTGCTCTTTGACGATAGAGACGCAAGGGCTGGGGAAAAATTCGCCGACTCTGATTTAATCGGTATTCCAAACAGAGTGATTGTAAGTGAAAAGACACTAGCCTCAGGAGAATACGAGCTCGTAACACGTTCAACGGGAGTTTCTACCTTTATTCATGAGCAAGAACTTTTAAACGACTAGTCCTATGGAAAGGGTAGTTGCATTAGTAAAGAGTATTTTAGGGAGATTTTCTGGCCTGATGTCTGATGATATTGGAATTGATTTAGGAACAGCAAATACTCTAGTTTACGTAAACGGCAAGGGGATTGTAATTAACGAACCCTCAATGGTTGCTGTTAATCAAAAAACGGGGCAAGTGGTAGCCATAGGGTCTGATGCTAAGAATATGCTTGGAAGAACGCCTGCACACGTTGTTGCAGTTCAGCCATTAGTGGATGGGGTCATTTCTGACTTTGAGGTAACTGAGGAGATGCTTGGCTATTTAATACGAAAAGCCCAAGGTGAGAAAACTCGTTTGTTTGGACCACGTGTTGTTATTGGTGTTCCATCAGGAATTACATCAGTTGAAGTTCGCGCAGTTCAAGATGCGGCAAGAGATGCTAGTGCACGTGAGGTTTTCATTGTCGAAGAGCCTATGGCTGCTGCAATTGGAATCCGCCTTCCCGTAAGAACTCCATCGGGTTCCATGATTATTGATATAGGAGGTGGAACAACAGATATTGGAGTAATTTCTTTAGGAGGATTAGTTAATGCAAAGAATGTACGAATAGCAGGAGACAAACTAAACGAAGATATTATAAATTATGTACGAGCGGAATTTAAAATACTAATAGGAAAAAAGTCGGCAGAAGAACTTAAGATAAGAGCAGCCTCCGTTAGAGAAGGTGACATTCCACTAGAGGGAACAATTCGCGGAAGAGATTTAGTAACTGGTCTTCCAAGGGAGGTAGTAATAACTGAGGCAGATATTCGTGAGGCCATTGGAAGTTCAGTAGATAGGTTAATTGATGCAGTTAAGGAAGTGCTTGAAACGACACCTCCTGAAATCCTATCGGACGTAATGAGGAGGGGAATATATTTAGCAGGAGGAGGAGCCCTTATTCGTGGACTAGGTGAATTATTAGGTGAGAGCTTAGGAATTCCAGTTTACGTTGCAGATGACCCCCTTACTGCTGTAGTGCGCGGAACCGGAATGATTCTTGAAGATATTGATTTGTATAGAGAATTGCTAATAACACAAAGTCATGAGTTTTCACCTACGGAGTAAAAGACAACCACTTTCTTTAAATAGGAAGATATTCGTTACTTTTTTAATAGTTACAGTTTTCCTAGCAGGAGTGAACGTATTTTTTGATGGTTTTGTTTCAAGTATTGTTCGCTCTTCCATGGCACACTTTCCAACAGTAGGTGTTAATTATCAAACCAAGAAATCTCTAAGAAAGGAAACCTCCCTACTCAAGGAGAGAATTTTGGAGTTAGAATTGTATTCACTAAATAATATTGTCTTAGATTCTGAGAATAGAGAATTAAGAAAGCTACTTAATGACACTGTCATTGAAGTTGATGGAGTTCTCTCTAGGGTTCTTTCAGACGGCGGAAAATTTCCTTACGGAACAATACAGATTTCCCAGAAGGCGGATAGGAGGCATGTTGTAGGAAGGAAGGTTTTTGCATCAAAAAATGCTCTTTTAGGTGAGATTGTAGAGTCAGGTAAGTATGGGGCTATGGTCCAATTGATTTCAGCGCCTGAAAATATTACTAATGTGTTAGTAGGGAGTGAAGAGAGACTTACTCAGGTTGATCTTAGAGGAATTGGGAATGGAAATATGCTCATAGAAGTAGCACGTGGAGTCGATATACGTCTAGGGGATCCAGTAGTAGCTTTTGGTACAGAGAGTGCTCTCGTTGGATATGTGGGCGATATAGATAGTAGCCCTACTAACGCCACTCAACTGATAAGAGTAGTTTCTCCTTTGAATATAAGTACAGTTAGATTCGTGTATGTTCGCTAGAAATTTTGTTTTAGGAATATTTTTTGTGGGAGCGGTAGCAAATTTATGGTGGATGGTTCTTTTCTTTGGAAGCGTGTCACTAATATTACAAAGATCATATTTTGTTCTTATTACTGGAGTAGTTTTTGATTTATGGTTTGGCACTCCAGTACTTTTTGTTGGATTTTACACACTAATCTTTGTTGGAGTAACACTTGTGGTTGAGCAAATTAAGAAGAGGCTTTTTTGGAGGGTGTAATTTGATATACTAGATTTATGAAAATAAAGAAAATTGGACATTGTTGTTTAGTAATCGATATTCACGGGCTTAGAATTCTTACTGACCCTGGTGAGTTCACCGCTAAGTTACACTCAGATTTAGCGAATATTGATATTATTTTAATAACTCATGAGCATGGAGATCATATCCATGTTGATTCTTTAGAAGAGATAGTGGTTAATAATCCAGGGGCAGTAGTTGTTACGAATACCGCCACGGCTAAATTATTGGATGAAAAAGGGATGGCCTATAAAGTTTTGGAAGGGAGAGATTCAGAGGTATTTAATGACGTTAAGTTTGAAGCATATGATGCAAAGCATGAAGAAATTTTTGAAGATTTTGGGCAAGTGCAAAACACAGGATACTTTATTGCAGAAAAGCTATTTTACCCAGGTGATGCTTATTGTAATCCAGAAAAGGAAGTTGATATATTGGCATTACCAGTTGCGGGACCTTGGTGCAATATAAAAGACGCTGTTACTTATGCTTTGCAGGTATCTCCACGGGTCGCTTTTCCGGTTCATGATGGGATGCTTCAAGAGGATAAAATCGGAGGCTCGCATAAAGTTCCGGAGAATATTCTAGGGGCAAATAAAATTAAGTTTGTTCCAATGAAGGCTGGAGAAGAACACGATTTTAGTTAAGAGTATGAAAAACCTAGCTTACATAGATGGACAAAATTTATATATGGGAACCACGAGAAGTAATTCTCCTTGGGGTATTGATTTAAAACGTTTTCGTACTTACCTAGAGGAAAAGTACCTAGTTGATGTTGCATACTATTACCTTGGTTTTGTTCATGAAGAGTATCAAGAATTATACGAAGAGATTCAGTCAGCAGGGTTCATTTTAGTGTTTAGACAACATAGTTCTGTTATGCTGGGAAAAAAGAAAGGAAACGTCGACTCAGATATAATATTTTCGATAATGAAGCGAATGTACTCTAAGGAGGATTTCAACAGAGTTGTTCTTGTTTCTGGTGATGGTGATTATAAAATGATAGTAGACTTTTTAATTGAAGAAAATAGATTTGAGAAAGTTCTATTCCCTGATGCTGAAAAAGCATCCTCGCTGTATAAGAAAATAACAAGAAAATATTTTGCTGATTTGAGTAGCGATGGAATTAGAAAGAAAATAGAAAAGGGGGCCTTAGGTAATTAACCGTTTGGGCCCCTTTTCGTCGTGATGTTTATATTATATATACCTAGACCACTATGTCAACCGGTTGCCTCCTCTAATTTGTCCTATATTCTTAAGGAATGTTTAGAAGAAGAAAGTTTATCAAGCGACTAGATATCGATCCTGATGAAGTTCTTCTTGATGCTTTCAATCTTCCAGCTTTTGACACGGATCAATTTGAAGGACGAGTGGAGAAATCTATTCATGGAATTGTTCCAGGCGCTGTCGGATTACTCGTATTCTTAATCTTTGCAATTTTTCTAGGGCAAACTTGGAATCTCCAAATTAAAAGAGGAGAGGCTCTGGCCCTTCTTTCTCAAAAGAATAGACTAGACCATGAAATACTTTTTGCCGAACGCGGAGTCATCTACGACAGATATCAAAATGAATTAGCTTGGAATATTCCTAATGAAGATAGCGATATGTATTCTCTTAGACAGTATTTCTCAGCTAATGGAATAGGACACGTATTAGGTTTTGTAGGCTATCCTGAGAAAGATAGAGATGGTTTTTGGTGGAGAAGTGAATACGTTGGAAAGGCAGGGGTTGAGAATTCTTTAAATGAGATACTTTCAGGAGAAAACGGCGTGCGATTAATTGAAGTTGATGCCTTAAACAATGTGCAATCTGAAAATACTATACGCGCACCAATTGACGGAAGAAATGTGACCTTAACGATAGACACAAAAATGCAAGAGGCTCTTTTTGAATCCATTAAAAATGGTGCTAAAAGTGCGGGTTTCATTGGAGGAGCAGGAATTGTTATGGATGTTGAGACTGGAGAAATCTTAGCGTTAACTAGCTACCCCGAATATTCCTCGCAAATTATGAGTGATGGAATAGATGATGAGGCGATAGGAGGGTACTCTTCAGATTATAGAAACCCGTTTTTAAACAGAGTGGTTCTTGGAGAATATACTCCTGGGTCAATCGTTAAACCATACGTTGCAGCCGCAGCGCTAGCCGAAAAACTAGTAACTCCTGCAACCTCGTTTCTCTCAACTGGAGAAATACGTATTCCAAATCCATACTCCCCAACCCAAAAATTAAACCTGATTCAGTGAAGTCCC
>CAYNQE010000011.1:0-14740 GCA_964399345.1 uncultured Candidatus Saccharibacteria bacterium | reverse complement strand
TGACGTGCGCGTCCTGTATCTTTGGCCTCACCTCTCGAGAGAAGAAGGAAATCATTCATTCCTAATTTAGATGCAGATTCTGAAATACTAACTGTGTTTACCAGTGACGCTCGAAAGGCAGTCAATTCCCCTTCGGGTCTATCTTGGTATTTTTGGAAGAGAAAGTCTGTAATGATTAATTCCATAACAGCATCACCCAAAAACTCTAGGCGCTCGTTGTGCTCCTTAACCTCTCCACGATTCTCATTTAAATACGAACGGTGCGTAAACGCTGTTTGTATTAACTGTTTGTTCTTAAATGAAAATCCTGTTCTTTTCTCAAATTCTGAAAAATCTTTCATTTTAAAAAAATACCATTAAGACCGGTGTTGCGCCAGAATATTAACGGCGCGTGTTATTACAGGCAATATATCGTCGTAGAAGTTTAAATCAATGATGTTAGCCAATTTAAACCACTGAGCATCATCCAATCCACCTTCACTCTTAAGAGAAAGCTCATCAAAAGGTGCTTTAACTAGATAGTACACACCGTGACGTTTCTTCTTTCCATCTTCCGGGTCTGATGCAATATATGTATTCTCTCCAAGTTCGTCTTCAACCTCAGTAGTTAGTCCAATTTCTTCTTGAACTTTACGAATTGTCCCAGTCTTAGAGTCTTCCCCTTCCTTAAGCTTTCCTTTACATAGTGTCCAGTGTCCAAATACATCGTGAACAAGTGCTACATAGAGTTCCCCATTTTCGTCTTTTGAATAAACCACAGCACCTACGAGTTCTTCAACTCGCATGTCTTCCTCAGCTATCTGCTTTTTTTTTGCGGATTGATCCTTGCCTGGTTCTCCCATTTCTTTGTAAACGGCACCTAGAACTCCGTTTATAAATCGGCCGCTAGATTCTCCACCGAATTCTTTAGCTAATTCAATTGCCTCATTGATTGCAACCTTGGGAGGCACCTGTTCCCGATCAGAATATAGTAATTCAGAAAGCCCCATACGCAGTACATTACGATCAGTTACGGCAATCTTATCCAAAGGCCACTCTGGTGCTGCTTTTTCTATAATTGCGTCAATCTCTGATTGTTTTTGAAGTGTAGTATCAAGAAGCTGTTTCATAAATGGAAACAGATTTGAGTTTGGTGCAAATTCACTTGCATTATTTACGAGAATCTCTTCGGCACGAGTCTTATCCATTCCGTCCGAGTCGAGCTCGAATAGAGTTTGAAGAACAATGGATCTTGCGGTGTGCCGGTTTGACATAAGAACAGATTATTTAAAGTTTAACATGAGGGCGGTAGCAAAATACACACCGAGGGTGTGTATTGCTTTTACTTTTCTTTCTTCGCTTCTGATTTCTTTGGTTTCTTTACTGCGGCTGCTTTCTTCTTTCCTTCTTTCTTTAGATTTTCATCCTTCACTTCTTCGTGAATTTCTTCTTCGTTTACAGTTTCTTCCTCCCCTAGTGCTTTTATCTTTTCAGTTCGTTTTAGCATTCGGGCTGCTTTCTTTCCTGCAACGTCGATAACTTCGCGACCTTTGTAGTTACCACATTCAGGACACATACGGTGACGTAGGTGTTGTGCACTACACTTAGCACACGTTGAAAGACGTGGTTCCTTTAGGGCGTGGTGTGAACGGCGATTGCCGGTGTGTGAGCGGTTTACCCGCATTCGTGCTGACATAGAGTGAGATTATACGCAAAACTACTAAAAAGGCAATAATTATTCGTACAATTCACTGTGAGTACCAATTTGGATAAACTGGAAAGTATTGTTGCCTATCACCTTGTACACAACTCTAATGTCGCCCGTGACGGAAAAGCTTCTTAGTCCTTGTAGTTCGTGGTGCAGTGCGTGATCTTTCAAAACAGAGTTTTTTCGATCTTTGCTAAAAACTTCAACTCTTTCAAAGAATTTATCTTTTCGCTTATTTGACAGTTTTCTAAATTGCTTAGTAAATTTCTTCGTAGGAACAATATTCATACCTAAGCATTAAGATGTTTCTTTAAGCTATTAACACTCTTAAATACTTTATAGTCTCCACTCCCATATTCTTCTTGAGCTTCTGCGATGCTATCGAGAAGTAGTTTTGAAGGGTTTGGGCCACTTGAAAACTCAACTCGTCTATCTCGTACTAACTGCTTCATGCTAGCGTTTATAAAACTTGAAAGTGTCATATTAAAAGACGCAGCAACCTCTCTTGCTTTCTCTTTTAGCTCTTTGTCAGTCTTAACTATCATCGTTGTCTTCATAAACTAAAGTATATACTATGGTTTGACTATTGTAAATAGCTTCCTCAAGAATCTCCTCCTATGCTCCTCACAAATCCCATGCTCTTTTATAGCCTCAAAATGGACCTTAGTACCGTATCCTTTATGTTTTTCAAAGCCATATTCGGGAAACTGCTTAGAGAGCTCTACCATCCTCTTGTCTCTAGTTACTTTTGCCGCAACTGATGCTAATGCAATTACAATTTCATTCTCATCCCCTTTTATAATCGTCTTCTGGTTTGGAAATCTTTCTGGTGCTTTTAGTCCGCCATCAAGAAGGATAAGAACATCACTCTCTAAACATCCTTCTGGTAAAAGTTTGTTTAAAACTCCATCAATAGATTTGTTTATCGAAATTGTGACGCCTGCTGAATCAACTAAAGATGCTGGTGCAAAAGCAACAGAATGTTTTAGATCTTTGTTTTCTTTAATCCATTCGAATAGTTTTTCTCTTCTAAGTTCTGTTAGTTTTTTAGAATCTCTAATTCCGTCTGCAAAATATTCGTGAACTATTTCCGTATCTACTTTCATTATCACACCTCCAACTGCCATGGGACCTGCTAGTGGACCTCTCCCTGCTTCATCAATTCCGATAACATATTTCATATTTGTACATAGTACCTGTGTAATTGCTATTTGCTATACTACCCATTAATGAGTGCTGAATTTATACACCTACACGTGCATAGCCATTTTTCTCTGCTTAATGCCATTCCCAAAATTCCTGAACTAATTTCAGCTGCAAAAAAAGACGGCCAAACTTCTCTTGCCCTCACTGACGACGGAAACCTATACGGTGCAATCGAGTTTTACAAAACCTGTATTGCCGAGGAGATTAAGCCAATAATTGGTGTGGATTTCTACGTTGCCCCAAGAACACGTCACGACAAAGAACATCGTATTGATAATCATACTTCCCGCCTTGTTCTTTTGGCTAAAAACAAAGAAGGTTACGACAACTTGGTTAAGTTAGTTACGTACTCAAACACTGAAGGGTTTTATTACCGAGCACGTATTGATCAAGGATTAATTGAAAAATATTCGAAAGACCTAATTGCAATTCTTCCGTCATTTGCATCTCCTGTTTCAAAAGCACTTAAAGATAATGATGAGGGAAAAGCAGCCGAACAATTAAGTTGGTACAAATCCATCTTTAAAGAAGATTTATATTTGGAAATAACTCATCATCCTGAAATAGTTGACCACGACCAATTACAAGAGCGAATTGTTTCTCTTTCAGAAAAGGAAGGAGTGCCATTAGTTGCAGCTCAAGACGTCTACTATATGAACAAGGCTGATAACTTGGCACGCGAAGTAGCGCGGAAAATTCATAGTGGATCTCCTTTAATGGGAGATGAAGCCGATCGAATTGATGATTTCTCGTTTATAACTCAAAAGACTGCGAAGAAATATTTTAAGAAATTACCTGAGGCATTGGAGAACACCATAAAGATTGCAGAAAAATGTAATATCGAACTTACCCTTGGTGAGTGGATATTCCCTGAATATCCAAAGGAAGAAAACGAAAACTATGACGAAATGCTCCGAGAGGCAGTTAATGAAGGAGTTAAAAAAAGAGGAATTGAACTCGACGAAGTTTCAAAAGAACGTATTGAATATGAACTAGGAATCATCACGCTTAAAGGCTTCTCTCCATACTTCCTCGTAGTGTCCGATCTTTTAAAGTGGGCGAAAAAAAATGGAATATATACCAACACTCGAGGATCGGCTGCGGGATCATTTGTTTCGTACTTAATTGAAATCGTAAACATGAACCCACTGGACTATAACCTCCCCTTTGAGAGATTTTTAAACCCAGAAAGACCTTCAGCTCCTGACGTAGATATGGATATTGCAGATAACAGGCGCGATGACTTAATAGACTACGCAAGAGAACGCTATGGAACGGAGCACGTTGCCCAAATCGGAACCTTCGGAACAATGGCGGCACGCGCTGTAGTTCGTGACGTTGCGCGCGCCATGGGATATTCATACAGTATTGGTGATCGAATTGCTAAATTAATTCCTTTCGGTGCCCAAGGTTTCCCCATGACTATTGATCGAGCGATTGAATTAGAAAAAGAACTGAAACAAGCATACAAAGAAGACCCTGAAACGCGAGAAATTATTGATCTAGCTAAAAAACTAGAAGGCAATGCACGACACATTGGTGTTCACGCAGCCGGTGTTGTAATTTCTCCTAAGCCAGTTATTGAATATTCCCCACTACAGCCTGATCCAAAGGGTGGTAAAACAATCACTCAATACAACATGTACTCCATTGCAGATGACTACGGAGGGGTAGGTCTTTTAAAATTCGACTTCCTTGGGTTAAAAAACCTTGCTGTCTTGGCGGATTCTATTAAAAGAGTTAAGAAGATTCAAAATATTGAAATTGACGTGGACAAAATGGCAATCGACGACGAGAAGACATTTCAGATGCTTACCAAGGGTCACACTATGGGAGTGTTTCAAATGGCGAGTGCTGGTATGACACGATACCTAATGGAATTGCAGCCTTCTACAGTTCACGATATTAATGCCATGGTGGCCCTTTATCGTCCTGGACCAATGGAATTTATTCCTGATTACATTGCACGTAAGCGTGACCCTTCTAAGGTGCACTACATTGATCCGAGAATGGAGAAGTATTTGAAGCCAACATTTGGAATTTTGATCTATCAAGATGATGTCATGCTTATCGCCGTAGAACTTGCAGGATATTCCTGGGGTGAGGCGGACAAGTTTAGAAAAGCTATGGGAAAGAAAATTCCTGCTGAAATGGCAAAGCAGAAGGATAAGTTCCGCAGTGGATGTATTGAATACGGAATGGAAGAAAAAGTTGTCCAAGAACTATGGGAGATGATTGAAACTTTTGCAGCGTATGGCTTTAATAAATGCTTGACTGGAGACACCAGAATTATTGACACCACTCTAGGAATTCCAACTACAATAAAAGATTTATACAAAAGCAAGAAAACATTGAGCGTACAAACCCTAGATGATTCTATTAAAATTCAGGGTAAGAAAATAACTAATGTAGCACAAAACGGAATAAAAGACGTGTTTGAAATAACAACTCGATCTGGAAGAACAATTACCGCTACAAACAATCACCCTTTTAAAGTATTTAGCGGCTGGAAAAACGTCTCTGAATTATCTACAAATGAGAGGATAGCAACAACTCGAACAATCTCTCAACCCAAAAAAGTAACAAAAATTGACTCATATAAAGCAGCTACACTAGGATATCTAATAGCCGAAGGTAACTTGTGCCACCCTCACGGAACTTACTACTACTCTAAGGATGAGATAGAGATAAGAGACTTCATTAAAAATGCTAGCAAATTTAAAAACGCGAAAATAACCGTAGACAGAAGTAAATCTGCTGCTTCTGTGTACGTAGGCCAAACCACAAACAAGAACGGCAATGAACTATTCAAATGGATAAAAACTCTAGGACTATCCGGAAAAAAAGCTACAAGCAAATTTATTCCAAATGAAGTGTTTGGATATTCAAATGAAATGCTATCAATTTTCATTGGAAAACTATGGCAGGGGGATGGCTCTGTTGACTTAAAAAATACGCAAATATTCTACGCGACCAGCTCTGCACAACTTGCAAAAGACTTACAAACAATACTTCTTCGCTTCGAAATACTCAGTACTATACATACAAAGAAATTTAACTACCGTGGAGAGAGAAAAATCGGATACACGATAAATATATCGCACCGAAACAATCTAATAAAATTTGGTGAAAGTATATGTAAACACTTAGTTGGTGATAAAGAAAGGAAAATGACTGAACTTTTGCATATATCTAAGGAGATAATGTCTAAAAAAGAGTTCCTAGCTCGTGGTACGAAAGATACTATACCGGTAGAAATACTAGAGATTATACGCTCAAAAATGAAAGAAAAAGGAGTTTCTGCAAAGGAACTCTCTAAAAGAGCCTCTGTATCGGAAAAGCTACTATATAAAAATAATAAAAAACGAGGGTATCAACGTTCAATTATCAAGGCTCTGGGGGAGTCTTTGGATTCAAAAGAAATTATTAATCACGCAACGTCTGATGTTTTCTGGGATGAAGTTGTATCAATAGAAAAGAAGGGAAAAGAAATGACTTACGACTTAACTGTACCTCCTTACCACAACTTTGTAGCGAATGACTTTGTGGTTCATAACTCTCACTCCGTTAGTTACGGTAACCTTGCCTATCGTACCGCCTACATGAAAGCCAATTACCCGCTGGAGTTTATGTCCGCCCTACTAACTGCAGACTCGGGTGACGTTGATACAATTTCTGAAATCATTGAAGAGTGTAAGAATATTGATATTGAAATACTTCCTCCGGACATTAACGAAAGTTACGAAGAGTTTTCCGTTGTTCCAAACGAAAAACAAATACGTTTTGGTTTGGATTCAATTAAAAACTTTGGTTCAAATGTTTCGCACACCATTGTTGAGGAGAGGAAAGCAAACGGAAACTATACCGATATAGAAAACTTCCTTGATAGAGTTCGAAATAGTGGAATGAACCGTCGTGGACTTGAAGCTTTAATTAAAAGTGGTGCGATGGATCGCTTCGCTACTCGTGGGGTTTTGCTTTCCAACATTGAATTGCTTTTGGAATTCCAAAAGGAAATGAAATCAAAACCTGAAGGTCAGGATTCCCTCTTTGGTGCAGTTGAAACTTCAAACACCCTAGACTTACAACCAGCGGAAGGAATAGACAAAAAGCAGATGCTTGCCTGGGAAAAAGAACTGTTAGGATTATATGTTTCAGGACACCCTCTGGAGATGTATGCCAAAAAACTTGAAGGAAAACCTAAAATTGCCTATGTTAAAAAAGAAATACGTGAAGGTACTGCTACTGTTATCGCGGGAATAATTGCGGAAAATAAAACCATTCTTACTAAGAATGGTGACAAAATGGCTTTTATTCGCTTTGCTGATTTAGAGGATTCGATTGAGGCGGTGGCTTTTCCTAGAATACTTGAAGAACACGGTGAAAGTTTGGAAATGGATTCGTGCGCATTACTTAAGGGAAGAATTTCAAAAAGAAATGGCGAGGTTAGTTTTATAATTGAAGCCGTTAAGGCGTTGTAATAGAAAGGGCCCCGTATTGACTCGCGGGGCCCTCCTTTGAAAGTAGTCCACAAATTCCTGATGGACCCGCGGGTCAACAAGCGAACTATCTTTCTCCTTGTGCAGTGCGTTGTTGGTAGAGTATCAGGTCCTCTACCAAGGGCTTTCATACAAAGCGGCCATGAGCGAAAGTCCATAATTTTCACAACCACTATTCTCAGTTTCGCAAATCTATTGCTCCTTCTGAGTCCCGCCATCTTTCTTCTTTACAGGGGAGATGGCGAACTGACACTTTTTTCGGTTTTCCTACTCACAGAACTGTACCTCCAATAGGTTCTGCGGTCTGATGATACCTGCTATGCAGACATCAACGAGACAATGTTCTAATACATTAACACATAAAATATAGAAGTCAAGCACTTTACAGTCAATTTAATGGTGCTACCATTACAAACGAGAGCTCCATTTATGGGGAAACTAGGTGGAACCGCGGTTTAACAATCGTCCTAGTAAGTACGCGATTTTTCGTGTGTTTACTAGGACGTTTTTAATTAAAAATATATGTCAGAAGAAAGAGATCACAAAAAGCTAGGAAAACAATTAGGCTTGTTTACCTTTTCAGATTCCGTTGGAAAGGGGCTTCCCCTTTTCACTGCAAAAGGTGCTGCAATGCGTAGAGTAATCGAGCGATTTATCGTAGATGAAGAAATTCGTCGTGGATATCAACACGTTCACACTCCAGATATTGCAAAATTAGATTTGTACAAAAAATCAGGGCACTACCCTCACTACAAGGATTCAATGTTTGCTCCAGTTGAGGAAGACGGCGAGGAATTTATGCTTCGACCTATGACTTGTCCTCATCACTTTGAGCTATTTCTTTCTCGTCCCCATAGTTATCGTGAGCTTCCAATACGTATGGCAGAACTTGCCGGGTTGTACCGACACGAACAATCTGGAGAGTTGATGGGATTACAGCGCGTGAGAAATTTCTGTCTGTCTGATGCCCATATAATATGTAAGGACGAGGAACAGGCTATTGATGAAATTAGTGGAGCTTTAGACTTAATCGAATTCGCATCAAAAGCATTTGGCTTAGAGATGGGTAAAGACTACTGGTACAGACTCTCTCTTGGAGATCGAGATAATACTAAGAAATATTATGACAATCCTGAGGCTTGGGAGAAAGGTGAGGATCTACTGCGTGAATTAATGAAGAAACGTGGAAGTGAGTTTGTTGAAGCAGAAGATGAAGCTGCCTTCTACGGACCAAAGGTTGATGTTCAAATGAAAAACGCAAACGGTAAAGAAGATACTGCTTTTACTGTTCAGTATGACTTCTGTATGCCTGATCGCTTTGATCTAACCTATGTAGCAGAAGACGGGACACAAAAGAGAGCGTTTGTTGTTCACCGCTCATCTGTTGGTGCAATTGAGCGGATAATGGCATTTCTAATAGAACACTATGCAGGGGTTTTCCCTACTTGGCTCTCTCCTGAACAAGTTCGTGTTCTTCCTGTCGCGGAAGTTCACGCAGACTACGCAAAAGAAGTTCACCAGCTGCTTAAAAACGCTGGTATTCGCGCAGAACTGGACGTCTCCAACGATAAACTTGGAAAACGAATACATGATGCATCATCTGAACATGTTCCCTACACACTAATTCTTGGAGATTCTGAAATTGAGGGTAAAACCGTTACTGTTGAAAGCCGCGATGACGGAAAGATTGGAGAGATGAGTGTCGATGAGTTTATTGAAAGTATAAAGAAAGAAGAAGAACATTAACAAAAAACCACCCTCGCGGGTGGTTTTTTGTTTAAGAAGTCTCTTTTATTTAAACGATAGTTTAGGACCGTCTTCGCCGTTTTCTATTTTTATAGTAGGCTCTGAGTCTTCTTTTACTTCTTCAACAGTTTCCTCTTGGAGAACTATTGGAGTTCCTGCAAAGGCAACGTTCATTCTTCCTCGGAAGTAGACTGCTGCTGCAATGCTTGCAAGAGCTGCTGCAATTAGTGTAAGTACGTATGCAACTTCCTTTGTTCCTGTATAAGGAACTTGATTGATGTTTACGTAATCATACGCAGGTGTGTAGTTGGTTTGTGCAACTGTCACACTTGGGTACACAGTTGGATATGCATAACGTACTACTGGTTGTGGCTGAGCTACTGGAATAGAATTGTTAACATTATTCACATTCGTAACCTGATTTACGTTAACTGGGTTAGTGTAACCGTGGTTATGCGTATTGTGGTTATGAGTAGGTGTAGTCGGAGTTGTTTTGTGACTATGATTATGATCTTTGTGAAGTTCTAGGTTGAACTTTGTGTTGTAGCGATATGTTGTGTTGCCACCGTAAGTGTAAGTTCGCGTTTTGTGAGTATAAGTAGGTGTTGCTACTGCAATATCGTACCATTCTCCTGTTGGTGTGGCTTCAGCAATGTCATACCACTCTCCTGTTGGTGTGGCATCAGCGATATCGTACCATTCTCCTGTTGGTGTGGCGTCAGCGATATCGTACCATTCTCCAGAAGTAGTACTAGACCAATCTCCCCAATCGTTACTTGTTGAGCTCCAATCTGACCATGAATCGTCAGTTGTTGACCAATCTGACCATGAGTCTCCGGTTGAGCTCCAATCGCTCCATGAATCGTCAGTTGTTGACCAATCCCCCCAAGAATCTCCACCACAAGAAGTACAAACGTCTCCTCCATCAACCCACTGTGCTTTAGCGGTATCTGTAGGAATTACAGTTGTAACAGCAACTGAAAGTATAAACGCAAATGAAAGCGCTAGAATACTCTTAGCTGTTGAATTTTTAATAAATGGCATACGCAAAATAATGTTATTAATATTAACTTTATGCGACATATTGTGCCACATGGTTATAAATAAGTCAAGTGCTTGGCGATTACTAATTTCATCGCCAAGCCACTTCCCATTCTCTTCAAAAACCTCATGGCAGAGCTACAGGGTTCTTTTTGCTGTCCAATAAGACCTGCAAAATGTTGCCTTCTGCTGTTCTGGGCGTGGCGATTTCCGGAATACACCGGGTAATCGTCACCCTTACAGCATTTTTTGCAACACTTTCGCAAACGGAGTATTTGTCTACCGTCTGCTTTACAAACGCGCGCTCTTTCGAGTAGCGGCCGTAAATGACCTTGCCTTTAGCGTCGTAAAAACGAATCGCCACGGCACCTTCGGTTTCTTGCGTAAAATGCAGAGAAACCAGAGGGCAAGACACCTGGCGATACTCCTGTGGCGAACCACAGTTATCACAAGGCTCTTCTTCCCCGGCGAATGCCATTGCTGGCAAACCCATGAAAAGAAGTAAAAAGATGAGTTTTACAATGTGCATCATGTCGGTTCCTTTCGTTGACATGTGGTCAATCTGTAGACCTTTCTAATTACGAAATTCGCAATTTAGTTAGCTCCACACATTTTATCTAAGAAGAAAGGGTGACGAGCACTTGTGCAAGTCACCCTTTTCTTCAGTAGAAACGAACGTCTTTAGCCAAATTTGGCGATGCCAAATTTTTTGGCGCAGGCATTTGCTGCTGCCAGCCGGGTTGGGTTTTTGAGAACAGACTCTTTAACCCGAGCCGAAACGCCAACAATGTCGCCATCTTCACTTTTCAGCTTTGACTCAAAGGTTTTTCCTTCGGCAAATCCAGAGGTTTTCATGCATTGAGTGAATGCAATCTTATCCTGAAGATAAGTGGTTGCAGCGAACCCTTGGGTTCCAAAAGTAGCCAGAGCGGCGACGGTAAGTAAAAGCTTTTTCATAGCCTTAGTCTCCTTAATTTGCCCATCTGGGCGGTTGATATAAGTAAGGACGTGAATCTGTCCCGTTCTTACTTATATCAACCGCGTTCGTTTCTACTGTTAAAGAACTTGTCTCGATCTGAGACCTGATGAATGAACAATAAATCATTCATTCATCAGATGCCATATCTGTTTATAGAACACCATATCATCTCTGTTTGTCAAGTAAAGATGTCCAAGGGCGAAAGCATGTTTCGCCCCTGTACATTTTTTGTCACTTACAACCCTGCAAACGGCCGGTTGAAGGATTCACCCTGGTTTGACCCGCGATGCATCCTTTTTCGCCTGTTGCCCTGGGATTGATGCGCTTCCACCGAGTGCCCTTTGGCGCAGGCGTATTGCGAATACCATTCATCCAACCTTGTAATACAGGGTCAGACGAGGAAGCAACTGTAGGTGCAGGCGCAATAGTGGCTGCAGTCGCGGCAGTTACTGTCCTGCCTTGATACCCCCAATACGCAAGACTTATCAGCATGAATGCGCCGAAGACCGATGCAATTCCAATCATCCAATTTTTCCAATTTCTCATTGGTTTCCTTTCTGGGCCTGTACTGCCCGTTTTTGGCGGTTTCGACGGATTGTCGACACCAGCCGGTTTAGAAATGATCTTACCGGTCGTTTTACTGACCCAGTAATACCCCTTCTTTTCGGTCCATCTGCAAAAAGCATCTGGAGTTTCCTTATAGAAAGGCTTATTCAATTTCAACACCATCAAGACCTCCTTTCTGGTTGCTTATTGTGACAATTACAAAGTGCTGAACTGGCGATATTTAATCATAATTAGATGTGTTTGTCAAGGATAACTATTGACTTTTCGTAGTATATGTGGTTATATTTAACTACTTACGGCGCTCACCTGCGCGGTGAAGTGCACCTTGAAACATAATCTGTGGGAGAAAAACAGATGACAAATAAAGTAGAACTATCCGACTTTAATATCGGAAATGAGGCTTTACTGGACCCCGGCGATAATCGTCATGCCCAGTTTGCGAGCATCCTATTCTATGGATTGCCGTCGGCAGTAATTGTAGGAGTTATTCTTGGGGTGGCAGCATTTGCTGTATCTCTGGATATTGGCTTCTCTGCAATCGTTGCCCTTCCAGGTCTTTTCGTTGGATTTGCCTTGAGCATTTACAGCGTAAAGGCACCCTCAAACGTTGTCCCTATGTTTTTAGGAGAAGCGTTTGATGAAAACTGGGTAGCGCCTTCCGGATGGCAATGTTACTGGCTCAGACCGTTTGCTAAGCTCGATCGTTCCCAAGTGGGAATAGGAGAGCGTCAAGTTGAAGAGTTTGAAATACCAGACGTTGAAACTTCCGAAGGGACACGCTTTAAAGTTTCAATTGCGGTTCGTAGATATTACGTTCGCTGGCCTCTTCCGTACATCCGTTCCTTAATTGGCGGCGGAGACCCAAAACAGGCTTTGATTGAATTGCTTACCGCAACGGTTCGAAAATATATCAGGCTCTTCTCTGACGAGCAGGTTCTCGCTATTGAAAACATGAACTTAGAACTTGCCAACGTCTTAAGCGGAGAAAAGGATAAAATTGCCCTTCCAGCAAATGGAAGGAAAAAGCGGCCTTTCCAATTTTCCGGTGGCGAAGAGGAGAAGATGGTGTGGAAGCGCCTCCAAAAGCTCGGATTTCACATCCCCAACGGAGGTGTTGATGTGACTAACATCAACGAACCCGATGATGTGGCTGATGCAAAATCTGAACAAAAGCAATCAGAGGTCAGAGAGGCGGCTATAGCAAAACGTGTTAAAGCACGAACGAAGCTTCAGGAAGACAATCCTGGAGTGACCGTTAACGCAGTTGCAGAAGAAGTTCTGGCCGACGCTGGAGTGGCAAAGCTTTATGTTGTTCGTGGAGGCCCAGGCGAAAAACCTGGCGACTTTACAACTGCAGCAGCAGTTACGGCCGCCGCCAAGGCGGAAGCCGAGGCTAAAGTCAAAACTGGCAAAGACTGATCTTTCTTCTCCCACATTATGAAAACAACCCCGGGCAACAGCAATGCTTCCCGGGGTTTTCTATATTCCAATAAAAGAAAGCTGTTGTTTTTTCTTCTTTTTCGCCTTTTTCTTTTTTGCTTTCTTCTTATATCCCGCAAAAGCAGCTGCCATCAGCATTTCTGCAAGAATATAAAGTGCTGCGTAGTCCTCTACTCCAAGATATACATTGTCCCCACCAATACGAGCAACACGCCCCAGATGGTATTCAAAGCGTATTGTGTGTCCCCCAAAGAAAAACTCGACTACTTGCGCACTAACTTTCAATACTCGAAAGCATTCGCGGTCTTCTTTGAGTCGATTAAATTGAAGAGAAAGACGAGCACGCCTGACGGCCTTCTTAGATGGTCTCATGATACATCTCCTTCTGCTCTATATGTATACTACAGGTTTTTCCCTATAAATTCAGCCTCCACCACCCACCTATCACTTTTTGAACCAAAGGAGTCACAAGTTAGAAGAGTTATGCGGTGTCCTGCAACATTTAAAGCTATCCGATCGTCAGTGGCACTTGCCTGGTACACCCGACTCACGCTGTAACTATATGTATCACTTCCTGAAACTGCTTTTATAATCTGTCCATCTTCAAGATCCTTTATCTTGTTAAACGCTTTAAAAAACTGATTTCGAACTACCGGTAGTCCACTTGAGTGACCAAACACTAAAACGTTTCCCCCTTGAACACCCAGAGTTGCTGAGTCAGGATATCGAACTACTGAATCTTTTAATTTTTCATCCAAGGCGCCGATGTCTCGTGTTTGGGGGTTTGAGATAGGAAGGTCAATATTTATACCCTCAACTATTAACCTATCCGGGAATACCGGAGGACCACTGAAAACAGCAGTTTGACCTTCTTCTTGGACGGCTACGTTAGTTGTGTCAGAAAGTCTTTGGGTGTCTTCTATTATTCGCTCAGACTCTCCATCACTTAGAAAAGAATTCTGCGAAGAAAGCATGGCAAGCCCTGTTCCAACCACTACGAAAAGTATCCAAAGAATTACTAAATTAAACAGCATCTTTGGATGGAACAGTGTATTTAGAATGTCATTTTGATCCATATAAGTAGTAAAACTATACGTGATTTACATTTTTGCGTCAATTTAACTTGTTTAATACCGCCAAAAGAGGCACTATATTCATATGAAAAATATTTTAGCTATAGGAGGTTTTATAATTCTACTTATCATAGGTATCTGGAGCGCGTCACAAGTCGTTAAATTTATCCCTAGACTCTTCTCTGACACAGGAGTAACAAAAGAAGTTAAGCTAGACGACCAAGATATTGCTGTAAAACTAACACCAAGTACTACTCACTCAAACTCTCCAGTTACTATTAGCTGGACTAAGGCAGAAACAGAAGGAGGACTTCTTTCTTTTGCATATGAATGTAAAGAAGGGTTCCACTTTAAAATAAATTCAAGTCCACTTCCTTGTAACGCACCTTACACATTAGGTCTTGAAGACACCTCACTAACGGTGACCCCTGTAACTGATGACTCTTTAGCTAAAATAGATCTTGCAGTTACACACACAAACGAGTCTGGTGTTAGCATTCGA
>CAYNQE010000010.1:0-16110 GCA_964399345.1 uncultured Candidatus Saccharibacteria bacterium | reverse complement strand
CTCTGTAATCGCCTCAATTACTTCTTCCGTGGTGGTTGCCGTGCCTTCAATAACTACTCTCTCTGTAGGGGCGTTTGTTTTAGTAAAAACCACGCTAGCTATAAGTAAAAGAGTAGCCCCTAGTGCTATTAGTATATTTTTTGATGTCATATATTGCATACCTATATCATAGCGGTTTTCGTGCATAAAGCAAAAAACACTCCAAATAAATGGAGTGTTTTTTGCTAATCATATAGGCATGGGGAAAGCCCCAACCACTTGCGTGGCTGGGGCTTTGTCCCGTACCTAGCTAAGAATAGCTAGTGTAAATCAGACTAAGCTGACTACGGATTAACGTGAGTTGGTCCGTAGATGTCGCCGCGGAAGATTTCCACTGCTTCAGAATAATCTGTTGCTCCGCCGTCAACGGCGAATTCGATGTTGTCATCAGTATCGTCAGACAACCAAACTTGGATAGTGTTACCGTCTGTGGTAAGACCTCCTGTGTTGATTCGTACGCTTACTGTTTCGCTGTTTCCGGCAGGAACTGTAAGAGTGCTGTCTGCGAATAAGATAACTGCTTCTGCACTACCTGTTGTAGCTGATAGGTCAACTGTATCAAGAGTTGTACCATCTGACTTCTCAAGCTTCACGATTTGTGTGCTTGTTGAAAGAGTACCTGAAACTTCTACTTGAAGAGTAAGTTCTCCTGTTGAGTCGAATGTTACATCCTTGTCACCTGTGTTGGTGATAACAATCTTTCCTGCTAGGTAGTTAGCACTTGCACCAAGTACAGTACTTACACCTGCGTTATCAAACGCAAATGATGGGTATGTTTCGTACATAGTGTGTGTGTTTCCGGCAACTGATGTGTCGTCAGGATCAATTGCTGTTCCTGAATCCATACCTGTTCCGTCAACATCACCTGATGCTGCAATTGTTGTAATCACAGTATCAGCATTTGATACTTGTGTTCCATCAATTGGGTTCATTACAACCTTAACTGTTACCAGTTTGTGGCTGTCAGCTGGGATAACAAGAGTACTGTCTGCGAAGAATACTTCTGCAGTGTTTTGTCCTCCTGCTACTGAACCAATCTCTACTCCATCCACCCAGAAGTGGTATGACGCAACTGCGTCATCTGTTCCTGTACTTGTTAGCTTAATGCTGTCGATGTCTACATCTTCAACATTGTTAGCTGCTAGTCGGAATACAGCTGAAGTTTGTTGTGTTGTTGTATCTAGGAATAGTCCTGCTACTGGTGTAGAAGAATCTATTGTAAGAGTAACGTCACCTGCTGCTGCAACTGTCATTGTTTGTCCGTCTCCTGATGGAGTTAGAGTAACAGTTGTTCCTGAAACGGCACCTACTGCTGTAACGTCACCTGAGTCGGTGTCGATAGAGAATGTGTGAGTGTCAGATGCTGAAGCTGAAGATGAAAGGTCGGCAACAATAGCAATTCCCACTGATGTGTTCTTTGCTACAACAATGTGAGTTTCAAGTCCCATTGTAAGTACGTTAGCACCTGTTGTTCCTGTCATTTGCTCTGCGTCAGCTACTTGTGTTTCATAAACGTCACCACGAACTGAGTCGTTTGTAGTGCCGCCCGAAAGGTTAGCCCAGATCTCAACATTGTCGATTTCTGTTCCAAGACCTGTAACTGCGTCTTCCTCAACTGCGATTGATGTAACACGTACATCCTCACCTGAGTTAGCAGCATCAAGTGATGCTGTAGCCCATACCATGTCAACTGTACCAGGTACGATTGATCGAGCAGCGGGTTGAGTAAGTGTAGTTGCACTCAATGTAGCAGCTTGCACTGTCATAGTGTTTGCTGTTGCTGTTGAGCTTGGAAGTGTAACAGTATCACCTGTTGTATCACCTGTAGCGTCTGTCCAGTTTGATGGAGTTGTGCTCATGATGATTGTGTCAGCTGAACCGAATGTTGCGTCAAGATACCCCTTCACGTACAGAGTTGTCACTCCTACTGGGAATGTAACTGATGCAAATGATAGGTCACCTGTAGCGTCACCTGTAGCGTCAACTGGTCCTGCTAGTACTACGCCGTTTTGGTTAACCAAAGTAACGTTGTCTAGATCAGTTCCAACTGGACCTCCTGCAATAGTAGCTACCATTGTCACAGTTTGAACCGTTACCGATTCTCCCTTCATGTCAACAGTAAATGCTCCTAGAATTTGATCAGAAGTTTGGATTGCAATGTTAGCACTTGGTGCTGCGTTGCTCTTAGATACTGAGTTAAATGTACCAGCTGTAATTGTTACATCTGATGCATCGTAGGCTGGAGTTGAAGAACCAAATCCTGCACCACCGTCAGTAGCTGTAAGTCCGTATCCGTAAGTTTCTCCACTAACACTAATGTCAGTGTACTTGTAAACGTTGAATGAGATTGTTCGGTTTGTTCCACCTGCAATATCACCCTTTACAACAACTTCTTTCGAAAGACCTTCTTTGATGATGATCCCTGAACCGAAAGCAAATGTGTATACGTCTCCGTCGATAACTGGGGCGTAAGCCACACCATCAACGTAAGCCATTACGTTTACGATATCAGATCCTGATGCTGATCCAGCTTGATCAAATCGGATTGAGTGAAGACGTACGTCTTCAGCTGAACCTGAGTTAGTCAATTTAACAGATGTGAAAGTGTAACCGGTTGTACCGATTTCCTTTGAAGCTGCTGCTGCTGGGTCTTCTACACCACGTTGAGCTGTCACTGAACCAATAGCAAGCGTTGCGTTGTTGGTGTGTGATGCTCCAGTGATTGGAAGTGATCCTGCAACTGTTGCTGAAGTGTTAACTGCTACAACTGAAAGGTGTCCAACTTCACCAGCGTATGAATCCAATGATGCATTCATGTTGGCTGCAACTGTGAATGTTCGGCTTTCACCTGCATTCAGAGTAAATGGTGTTCCAATTGTTGCTTGATCAACTGAGTTAAGAACTCGGGCGTTCCCAAGTTGCATTCCATTTTGGTCAAGCAGAACTACTCCTGCAATTGCAAGGTTGTTCAATAGACCTCCACGTTCAACTGTAACTGAGTTAATAGTTTGAGCTGATCCACTGTTGTTTGTAAGAACAAACTTAGTGTAAGGCACTCGTGCTGCTCCTTCAACTGCAATACCATTAGCTGGCTGTGCTGCTGCTGAAACTGTTACTCCTGTTCCTGTAGGAACTGGTGTAGTAGTTGAGCCTCCTCCCATTGAGTTAGCTGCTGAACGAGACGATGGTCCCCAGTAACCTGTACCAGATGTAAGTCCAACTGGTGTAAGCACTGCTGCTGCGTTGGCGTTTTGCCAAGCTACAACGGCTTGCTTTGTTCGGCTACCAAAGTATGAAGTTTCGTTTCCTGGTGAACCAGCACCAGTTGCAGAAACTGCAAATCCTTGAGCGTTCATGAACTTTTGAATGTCCATAACTTCTCCACCTTCGTCACCCATTTCGTGGTTTAGTGTGAAGTTGTATGAACCGGCAGGAGCAGTTCCTCCTGTCATCCCTGCAAGCTGTGCTTGTAGTGATGTGATTGTTGCTAGAAGTGAAGCAATTTGTGCTGTTAGGTCTTCAACGCTTTGAGCCTTTGCCGGTGTGACAAGTGCAAACGATAGAGACATAGCAACCACAATAGCTGCTGCTGCAACTTTGTTTGTTGTTAATCCTGTAGTCATGTTTTTTTAATTAAAGTAGAAATTCAAAATTAATAATGAATGAACTTCTACAACTTATAGACCTTTGTGACTATGGAGTCCTCGGCTGTCCCGGGGGTTTACCCCAGACGTCATGCCCGGAGATTCCCATAGCTGCAAAATTAGTTTGTCGACCAAACCAACCTCACATTTTTTCTTCCACACTTCGAGAAGTGTAGGCGCCTCCTTTTATATTTTGAAGTAACAATTACTAATAAAATTTGTAATGGAGTTACTAAAAAACTTTAAAGTCGACTTTGCTTTTAATTGCCATCTCGACATCATCATATTTCGACACGATGATGTGTATGAGTTAGCTAACGTGTTTTAGTCTGATTGTCTGTCGTGCTTTCGTGGTAGAACTTTGCTTCAATTGCAGAAATGCCATCTACAAAAATATGTAGATAACTAAAGGTTTTAATATGAAGTTTCTTCATTGAAATTCAATGCGAAACGTTATCAAAGTACACTGCTCGTATCCCCTAAGGTCTACGGGCTTACCCACTATTATATATCGCCTTGCTAAGTGTTCAACGACCTATAATCAGTAATGTGGATAGTGAACAAAATTTTGCGAAATGTGTTCGCACGAAAAAGCGACCGCAGAAACGGCTTTTGTTCTTAGCTTTAACGTGGTGAAAGGATACCTTCTTCACGTTAAAAGTCAACACTTTTTGAACTCCAAAATGCATCCAAAAAGTACGTTTTTCAGCAAAAATATCTCCCTTTTTCGCAAAAACCAGCCATTTAGCAAAATATGGCTTAAAACCTAGGTAAACCGCTTAAATGACAATAGAATACGTGGTCCAACGCTTTGATCCCTCTTTTTTAATAATTCCATCGTTTATTAGAGAACTTAGCTCACGTTGAATGGTTTTTACTCCATAATCTGAAATTTCTGAAGAAATATCCTTAATGTGGGCAGATCCCCTCTTTGTAATAACATCTAAAATAGCAACGCGCCGGTTAGCAACTTGCCGCTTAAATTTTACAGACTTAGGACGCTCGTCTATTTCACTCTTCGTGTCCTTTACATTTATGTCCTTTACCGTGTCCTTTATAGCTAATTTTTGTCCTTTAGAAATATTAGTGAAATAATCTTCTCCTAAGTCACCATTTTGAGCCGAATCCTTGTTAGTGGATGAGTTAAGGAATCTAACGAAATCTCCATATGCATGCTTAAGCACCTCTAGGTTCATGTTGGAAATGTTCCCTGAGGCATGTGCAATGTCTAGCAGCGACAATATTTGCCTGGTGTGTGCTACTGCTTTGCGTGTACTTGAGAAGCGTATTCCGTCTCTCATATCCATTACTATTGGAAGAAGTCCCTGCGAGTACTCTCTTAGGTTCTCTCTGATTGTCTCTCTAGTAGGTATTAGGTTTGTTACTAAGTATGTGGCAGTAGCCAATCCTTCTGCCTTTTTGTAGGCAATCTCAGTTGCTCTATTTTCACCAAACGGACTAACTTCAATATTGGCATCAAGCATTACTCCCTTATAAGGTTTTGCGGCAACTCCTTTGTTTATATGCTTATTTATCATGCGCGTGTCCTTTATATAAAGGACACGAATGTGTTGTAAATGTCCTTTATAGAATGTCCGTAAGAATGTCCTTTACGTTATGTCCATTATAAACAGATGTCCTTTAGGGTCAACTTGATTTCTTGTGATTCTCTTTCATAACTTTTATTTGATTATGGTATTATTTGTACATATCAAGGGAAAGTAATAAAAGAAAAATGGCAGCACGAAAGAAAAGCGAGAAAAAAGTTAAACCAAAGAAGGTTACAAAGAGGAAGAGGAAGAAAGACGAGGAGGAAGACACTTCAAGTATTCCCGCTATTGGATCTGAAACACTAAAAGGTGTTTGGGCAGTTATGGCAGTGGGTGCTGCACTTATTTTCACGCTAGCCTGGTTCGGATGGGCAGGTAAAGTTGGCGACATACTATACCTTTGGCTCTCCGCACTTTTCGGAGTTGGTTACGTATTGGTACCACTGTCATTTGCTCTCGTTGCAGTAGTCTTGTTCAACTCGTTTGATAAAGATAGTGTTGGAAAACTTAAAATTGTTGCAACTGCTATTTTCTTCTTAAGTGGCCTATCATTAGTCGAGACCCTGTTTTCAAACCAAGGAGGATTAATTGGAAAGATGCTTTCTATTCCACTAACTTATGCAATAGATACTGTCGCTACTGTTATTGCACTACTTACACTTATCGTAGTCTCACTACTTATTGCCTTTGACCTTCACCCACTAAGAGCCTTCCCAACTCTTGCTAAGGCCATGGGCAAGGAAATCCCAGAAGACGAAGAGGAGCACGTTCTTGAAGAGGACGAAGAAGCGACTATTGAAATTGAAACCAAAAGAGCTGAAGCCGAAATCGAAGAGGAGCCAGAAAAAAAGAAATCTCCAGGAATATTTAACTTCGGAGGCTCTGAAGACTCAGGTGCATCTGTATTTAATTTCTCAGCAGGAGGAACTGGTGATTACACACCTCCACCACTTTCAATATTGCAAAAAGATAAAGGAAAGCCTGCGGTAGGTGACGTTAAGGCAAGTGCCAACACTATTAAACGAACCCTGCAAAACTTCGGGATAGATGTAGAAATGGATGAAGTATCAATTGGGCCGACCGTTACACGTTACGCCATGAAGCCAGCCGAAGGAGTTCGTCTTGCAAAGATCATGGGGCTTCAAAGCAACTTAGAACTGGCACTTGCGGCAAGTCCAATTAGAATTGAAGCACCAATTCCTGGAAAGTCCTTAGTTGGTATTGAAGTACCAAACACTACTAAGTCTATTCTTGGACTTGCTTCTCTTCTTTCAGATAATGAGTACCAAACCACAGACAAACCTCTACCTGTGGCACTTGGTCGTGATATAACAGGAAAGCCACACTTCACTAACATCGCAAAGATGCCTCACCTTCTAATTGCAGGAGCAACAGGTGCAGGTAAGTCTGTAACTGTTCACGATGTGATTATGAGCATTCTTTACAAGAAAGGACCACAAGAAGTTAGATTTATCATGGTAGATCCAAAGCGCGTTGAACTTACCCTATACAATGAAATCCCTCACCTTCTAACGCCTGTTGTTACGAACCCAAAGAAGGCAATTCTTGCTCTTAAGTGGTTAGCAAAAGAAATGGATAGGCGTTACGACATTCTAGAAACAGAAAAGGTTCGTGACATAGACTCTTATCACAAAAACGTATACGAACCTGCAATGAATAAGAAGGATGATGATGAAGCTAATAAGCCTGAAGCCATGCCTTACATCGTTACCATCATAGATGAAATGGCAGACCTTATGACGGCGTATCCTCGCGAATTGGAAGCTGCCATCGTTCGTCTTGCTCAAATGAGTCGTGCTGTTGGTATTCACTTAATACTTTCAACCCAAAGGCCTAGTGTTCAAGTTATAACCGGACTAATTAAGGCAAACATTCCTTCAAGACTGGCTCTACAAGTTTCTTCTCAAATCGACTCAAGAACTATTCTTGACATGGGTGGAGCAGAAAAACTCCTTGGCGCTGGTGACATGCTTTACCTTTCAGGAGAAATGAGTAAGCCTCGTCGTATTCAGGCACCATTTGTTACTGAAGACGAAGTTAAAAACACTGTTAAATATCTAGTTGATACATATAGCGATGAGCTTCACGATGAGATCGACCTAACTGATATTTCGGCTGACACCACAATATTCTCATCAACAGTCGGAATGGATGACGATAGTGGCGATGATCTTTATGAAGATGCTAAGAGTGTAATAATTGAAGCAGGAAAGGGCTCCACTTCGTTCTTACAGAGAAAACTACGCGTAGGTTACGCGAGAGCCGCTCGTCTTATGGACATGCTAGAAGAGCAAGGGGTTGTTGGGCCTCAAGACGGTTCTAAGCCTCGTGAGGTTATAGTAAGCGCAGAGGAGTCACCTGAAGTAGAATACGAAGAAGAAAACACAGAAGAAGATAAGCAAGAATAGCCATGCTCCCCCATCACACTAAAATAACTAAGTATTTCTTTTTAGCTTTTATCATCCTGCTATTTGTTTATGGATATTTCGAAGCGCAAAACCTTTTGTTAGGGCCACAGATAAATTTAGGAACACAAGAATCAATAACGGTTGATGAGGAACTTATAGAAATTAGCGGTATTGTTAGAAATGTAATTGAAATAACACTAAGCGGGCGAAGTGTTTTGATTAGTGATGAAGGAGTCTTCAGTGAAGAACTTCTCCTTAGCGAAGGACTAAATGAATTCGTTTTTGAGGCTAAAGATAAGTTTGGACGAGAGAAAATTGAAACACTTGAAGTGGTGTATAAACCTTCACCAAATACTGATATTATAGAAGAACAATTAGAGAGTAATTAGAAAATTATGGCAGCAAAAAAGAAAACAAAGGAAGCTAAAGAACCAAAAGCTAATACCAAAGTTGATTCGGCAATAAAGGACATCAAAACAAAATTCGGAGATGAGGCGATCATGATGCTCGGTGATCATTCCCACGTTGATATTGATGTAATCTCAAGTGGATCTATCGGAGTAGATTGGGCTCTTGGAATAGGTGGGCTACCTAGAGGAAGAATAATAGAGATTTACGGACCAGAGTCTTCTGGAAAAACTACCCTCTCACTTCACGTAATAGCCGAAGCCCAAAAAGCAAACGGAGTTTGTGCCTTTATAGACGCAGAGCACGCATTGGACCCAGTATACGCTAAGAAATTGGGTGTTAAGACTCAAGACCTTCTAATATCTCAACCCGACACAGGAGAACAAGCACTGGAGATTGTTGAGAGTCTAATCCGTTCCGGTAGTCTAGATGTTGTCGTTGTCGACTCTGTTGCAGCACTAACCCCAAAAGATGAAATCGAAGGAGATATGGGAGCACACCAAATGGGAAAACAGGCTCGCCTAATGAGCCAGGCTATGCGTAAACTAACTGCAATTTCAGCAAAAAGTAATACTGTTATAATCTTCATAAACCAAACAAGAATGAAAATTGGAATGGTTTTCGGGAATCCTGAAACTACAACCGGTGGTAAGGCACTTAAATTCTACAGTTCTGTTCGTATGGATATACGTAGAATTGCTCAAATCAAGAAAGGTACTGAGATAATGGGAGGACGCCACAGGGTTAAGGTTGTTAAAAACAAAGTTGCGGCACCATTTAGATCAGCTGAGTTTGATTTAATCTATAACGAAGGAATATCTCGCGAAGGCGAACTTCTGGCATTGGGTGAAAAATATGAAATCGTTCAAAAATCTGGTGCTTCCTACAAGTTTGATGATATTTCACTTGGAAGAGGCTACGACGCAGCTAGAACATTCTTGAGAGATAACAAAAAGGTTGCAAGCGAAATTCTAAAAGAAATTAAAAAGAACCTGAAAGAAGTTTAAATATGCTTTCCTACACGGAAGTTAAGCCGGGTAAACTTATCGTACTCGACGGAGATCCTTTTGAGGTTCTTTCGACAAGCGGTGTTGTTAAAAAACAAAGGCAAAAACCTCACAACAGCGCAAAAATGCGAAACCTTCGTAGTGGTTCTACTGTTGAAAAGACGTTCTCTCAATCTGACAAAATAGTTGAAGCTGACATTAGTATAAGAGAAATTAAATTTCTTTATGAAAATAAGGGTGAAGCAATGTTTTCTGATCCAAACGACCCTAAGAATAGGTTTACAATCCCTCAAGAAACACTGGCTAACACCTTAAGCTACATTCGTGAAAACGATATTATCGACGCTAAAGTATTCGAAAAAGAAATAATTGGTATACGTGTTCCTATAAAAGTAGATCTCAAAGTAGAGGAAGCACCACCAAACATACGAGGAAATACAACAGCTGGTGGAAACAAGGTTGTTGTACTTGAAACAGGACTAACTATTACTACCCCACTATTTATTAACACAGGAGACTTAATTAGAGTAAATACAGAAACTGGAGAATACGTTGAGCGGGCATAGTAAAAGCCCTGACGGATCAGTTTTATCCATCAGGGCTTTTTTCATATCTTCGATTGCCTACAGCCCTCTCTTTTTGAAGACCCGGTCTACATTCCATCCGGCAACAGCAGCAACAAGTGCTGCCAAACCAGGTATGGCGCCAAAGGCCACAGTGTATTCTACAAAAGTAAGGTCCGCAGAATCCTTTAAGCCAAGAATTGCAACAAGCAAGACTAGCAAGAAGCTGCTAAACGCCCATGTGCGTGAATACCCAATCGAAAAGTGTTTAGTTATAAATTTTCTCACCTGGTACCTCCCTTAGTGAAATTAACTAAATCCGTGCATATGCACTGTTTGTGACCATATCACCAGTTTGTAGGTTTGTAAATGTATAATTAATATGAAAAACACCTCTTTCGAGATGCTTTCTATTTCATTATGTAGGCTAGTAGTCCCATTTCGCGAGCTCTTTTAACGGCTCTCTCTACATCTCTTTGATGTTTTGCGGTAAGCCCCGTTTGGGTACGTGCTTTAATACGCCCGTGTGGGTTTAAGAATTTCTTAAGAACATCAACATCTTTGTAGTCGATATACTTAATTCCAAATTGTGAAAAATAATCTGCTGTCATAAGTTGGTGCATAATACACTTTTAGTGAATGTTTTCAAGCCCTAGAGCGAATTATTAAAATTTGGTATAATTGTCCCTAAGCTAATTAAATAAATATATGTATATTAACAAAGTAATGGTTTATGGAAATTTAGGACGTGATCCTGAACTAAAATCTCTTCCATCAGGTGTTCAAGTAGCGTCATTTTCCCTTGCAACAACCAGAGTTTACAAGGATAAGGACGGAGGAAAGCAAGAACAAACAGACTGGCACAACATTGTGGTTTTCGGACGACAAGCAGAAACTACGTCTCAATACCTACACAAGGGAAATGCTGCCTTTATCGAAGGGCGCCTTCAGACACGAAGCTGGGAAAAAGACGGTGTAAAGCAGTATAGAACAGATATAGTGGCCGACAGAGTCCAATTTGGACCAAAAGCAGGTAGTACAGGAGCACCAACAACGACTAAAGGAGATGAAAGTGCTGAACCACCAGCATCAAGTGGAAAAGGGATAGAATACCCTGAAGAAGACATCGATCCAGACGATATACCTTTCTAACAAAAAACCGACCTTATGAGGTCGGTTTTTTGTTTATTCTTCTTTCTTTTCTTCTTCTGGAGATTCGTCTTTTGTCTCTTCTTCCTTTTCTTCTCCAACGATTTCGTCAATAGATTTTGCAATCTCCTCTTCTGATACTTCTCCACCTTCTTCTTCTGTGTGCTTTGCTTTTATAGTTCCTGTAGTTTTAACTTCTCGTAATATAGTGTTTTGCTCCGTTTGAAGTTGAGCGCGTGTTTCTTCACGAGTAGTTTTAATTAGTATAAATCGTAATACTTCTTTGTTTGTAGTTAAATCTTCGTCACGAAGTGCTGTAGCTTCTGATGGTGCCATTTCAAACTTCATCCAACCAAAATATGCTCTTTCGTACTTAGTTTTCTTTCCTCCGTTGTTGATAAACATTGGATAACTAAGGTTAATCATCTCTGGAGTTCCTTCGGTAATAAACGAACCACCCCGCGCTTCAATTGCGCTACGTAGTTTAGCTACTTCACTTTCCAATTCCTCTGCAACTACAGTAGGTAAAATGTGGTACCCGAGTTCGTATACTTGTGTTTCTTGTTCTATCATGTGTGCGTGAGAATAGCATAGCCCGTACCGCTGAGCAAGGCTATTTCCCTGATAAAAATAGCATTTCTGCGTTTTCGTTTATCTGGTTAGATACGTGATCAAAATCCTCTCCTCTGATCTCTGCAATCGCTTTAATTACATCTATTACGAAGATTGGCTCGTTCCTTTTACCTCTGTGAGGCACAGGAGCAGCGTAAGGTGAGTCTGTTTCCGCTAAAATCATATCCAGTGGCATGTCGCGCACTACTTCGTTTAATTCCGGTGCAAATGTTATTACTCCAGGAAAACTAACCATAAATCCAAGTGCTACGTATTCTCGAGCAACTTCCTTGTTTGAGGTAAAGAAATGAACTGTTCCACGAACACCTTCATATAGCTTTAACACCTCTAGGACGTCTTCATGGGCGTCTGTACTGCCCTCAGACGGACGTATGTGTAGCATTAGAGGTAAACCATTATCTAAGGCAAAAGAGACCTGAGCTTCAAAAATTTCTCTCTGACGTACGTGTACTTCTTCTCTTGGGACTCTGAAGTAGTCAAAGCCACACTCACCTATTCCAACAACTTCCTCGGAAAGTAGTTCCTCGTATTCCCTAGGGTCAAATCCTTCATTAGTGTCTGTTGGATGGACTCCGATTGTAGCCCCAACTACTACAGCCTCTTCTTTTGCAAGAGTAAGTGCTTTTTTACTTGTTTCTAGTCCAGTTCCAATTGTAATAGTAGAAACTCCTAAATCTTCCATTCTTTTCAGAACATCTTCGCGATCTTCGTCGAATTTCTTTTCGTATATATGAGAGTGCGTGTCTATGTATTTCATTTCAGTCTTGGAAACATATTCTCCGGCTTCTTATTCGCTAAAATAGCCTCCTTCCCCACTCTGTTAGTCTCAGGCATAAAAGGATTAAGCATTCGTGTTATCAAGTACAACTCCACAGCTAATTCGCTAATTATTTCCTTCCCTTTTTCTAAATCTTCTTTAACAACCTTGAATGGCTCTGTAACTGTAATCTTTTCATCTAATTCTCCAATCCTTTTCCAAACATAATCTAGCGCCTGATCCATTCTAAAGCTCTCTATTGCATTAATATACTCTTCAGGAAATGAGCTTCCTTCAAGCTTTTCTATCGGTTCGTCAAGATGAGTCTCCGCCAACTTCATTATCCTAGCGGTTAGGTTACCAATTCCGTTTACAAGGTGTGCCGTATACCATTCATCCATTTTCTCCCAGGTAATATCAGAGTCATCCACTGGATGAACATGCCGCATCAGCATATATCTCGCGGCATCTATTCCATATTTTTCTACCACCTCTTCTGGAGAGATAACATTACCGATGGATTTACTCATCTTTTGTCCACCACTGTTAATAAAGCCGTGATACAAAATAGTATCTGTAGTTGGTAAATCTGCGGACATGAGCATCGCTTGCCATATTATTGACTGAAACCGTATCTGGTCTTTTCCCGCAACTTGCATAGATTCTCCGTCCTCCCAGAACTTTTTGTAATTCTCCCCTTCTGGCCATCCAAGAGTGGAGATATAGTTTGTTAACGCATCAAACCAAACGTACATCACCTGAGTATCGTCTCCTGGTACAGGAATACCCCAGTCCATTCTTTTTTTATCTCTTGAAATACTTAAGTCCTCAAGGCCGTTTTTAACAAAGTTTAGAGCCTCTTCCCTTCTCCAGTCCGGAAGTGTCTTATTTTCATCAGAGAGATACTCAATTAATCTATCTTCATACTTCCGCAAGGCAAAAAACCAATTCTCTTCTTCAATCTCAACTGGATCCATATTTGGGTGGTTAGGACATTTTCCGTCCACCAAGTCAGTGTCTCGTAGAAACATTTCATCTCCTACACAATATAGTCCTTTGTATGACTTTTTATATATGTCCCCCTTTGCTTCACACCTCTTCCATATCTCTATTGCAGACTCTTTGTGTGATTCATCAGTTGTTCGCACAAAGTTATCGTAGGAAAGCCCTAATAGTTCTTCTAATTTTCTAAATTCTGCTGCGAATTTATCAACATATTCTTGTCGGCCCACCCCTTCCTCATCAGCCTTTTCAGCTATCTTTTGTCCGTGCTCATCTACTCCTGTGGTAAAAAACACATCGTGTCCCGTTAAACGCCAAAAGCGAGCCAAGCAATCGGCTTGAACAAACTCAAGGGCATGGCCAATGTGAGGTTTATCATTAACGTAAGGAAGTGTTGTTGTTATATATTTATTCATTTTGATATCTAGATTTTTCCATATCTGTAAACAATTCTTGAAGGGCTGCGGCCACCGGTACTGCCAATAGTATTCCTAATATGCCTGCAAGCTTTGCTCCGATTAATAGTGCGAGAATTACAAGAATAGGCGGGACTCCGACCACCTTTGTAACAACAAGAGGATAAATTAAGTGATTCTCAAATTGCTGAATTATTAAATACAGTGCCGCAACCATTGCAGCAAGGGCAGCGCCCCCACTTGAAAGAGCTACAGCTACAGCCGGAATGGCTGCAAGAATTGGACCAAACACCGGGATAAGTTCCATAATTCCTGCAATAACAGCAAGAACCAGAGCATAATGCACACCAAGAATAGAGAGCCCTAAATAGGTAAGGGTTCCAATAAGGACGGCTAATAAGAATTGGCCCTGCATCCAGAGTCCTATTTTCTTCTGCGCCCTATGCCATAAGTTTATAACATAATTTTCGTGCTGAACTGGAGTTACCACTCTCAAAAACTCCTCTATTCCTTTCTCATTAATTGCAAAGTAGAAAGAGAACACAACTATCAATATAAAGCTCAACGCTCCACCGAAAATTACACTCATGGCGGCAAGGAAGTTTCCTGATAGCCCCGAAAGGAAAGTATTTAAATCGTGTGTTGTATCTCTGAGAGAAAATTCGTTTATAAACGACTGTGTTTCAACTATCGCTCCTTGATCAACAGCATCTTGTGCTCCGAAAGTTTCCAAATACGTAGGCACTGCGGTTAATAGCTCTGACGTTTCGTCTAATACTGGTGGTAGAAGAAAGAAAACTACGCTAAAAAACATTCCAAAGAATAATAAGTACACCACCAAAACAGACATGGCCCTTGGTACTTTGTATTTCATCAGTCCACGTGCAGCTGGTTCTATGGCGGAGGCTATAACAATGGAAGTTAGAACAATGAGAGCAAGTTCGCGCAAATACCAAAGCAGTGCTGCTCCACCTATTACTAAGATTATTCGAACTACTGTTCCTGTTGTTATAGAAAATTCTTTCATAGATCCAAAGCCTCAACCAAGGCAGTGAGTGCTATTCTTTTCTGCTCTCCTGTGTCGCGGTCTCTTAGTGTTACTGTGTTATCTTCCAAGGTATCAAAGTCTATGGTCACACACCAAGGTGTTCCTATCTCATCCTGTCTTCTATATCGTTTTCCAACGTTACCGTTATCATCAAACATGACTTGAGGAATTGTTTCTCTAAGTTCTTCATATACTTCACGTGCCTTAGAAACAAGCTCGGGTTTGTTCTTCATCAAAGGAAATACTGCCACTTTTATAGGAGCTAGCTGCTTACTCAACTTTAAAAACACTCTACCATCTCCCAAATCATCTTCTGTATAGCTCTCAGAGAGCACTGCCATTAACGCGCGCTCAACACCAAAGGTTGGCTCAATAACATGAGGAATAAATGGATCTCCTTCAACTGGTGTGTATGTCATTTTTACTCCACTTTCTTCCTGGTGGCTCTTTAAATCATGATCAGTACGGTAAGCAAGCCCTGAAAGTTCGTCAAAGCCTTTTCCTGGATAATTATATTCTAAATCTACTGTACGCTTAGAGTAATGTGCTAAGTCGCTCCCTTCAACTTCAACTTCTCGTAAATTTTCACGAGAAAGACCTAGAGAATCTGTCCAATTCCATATTGCTTCCTGCCACTTAGAAAATTCACTTTCCCACTCTTTTTCTTCAACAAAATACTCTAGTTCCATAATTTCAAACTCTCTCGAACGGAATACAAAATCTCTAGGTGCTATCTCGTTTCTAAAGGCTTTTCCGGATTGTGCTATACCAAAGGGTAATTTTGGTCGCATTGTATCAACAACATTCTTGAAGTTAACAAAAATTCCTTGAGCTGTTTCAGGTCGTAGGTAACTTTTTTGATTACCTTGAGCTCCAACCTTTGTTTCAAACATTAAATTGAAATCCTTTTTCTCTCCTAGTTCTCCTCCACAAGAAGGGCAGGTAGCATCTTCAAGGTGATCCTCTCGAAACCGTTTCTTACACTTAGTACACTCTACTAGTGGGTCAGTAAACCCGGCTCCAGTGTGTCCGCTAGCATCCCAAACCTTTTCGTTCATTAAAATTGCAGCGTCTACCCCGTAGATATCACTTCTTTTCTCAACAAAAGTATCCCACCATAGTCTCTTTATATTATTTTTCAATGCCACCCCCAGTGGTCCGTAATCCCAAGTACCTGCTAATCCTCCGTAAATTTCTGATCCTTGAAAGATAAATCCCCTTTGCTTAGCCAAAGATACTATTTTTTCTATTTTTGTATTGTCAGTCATGAGGGTACTATAGCAACTATCGTACAACTACTCCATAGAAATCTACGAATTTGCTTTCATGTAACGTAGTTGTTAAATCTCTAAATGTTTCTCTTACTGGAGTATCTGTAAACGAATCCGTCCCTACTAGTCCTTGGTTTTGTATAAGTATTGGAGTCTCTCCTACCTGACTAGTACTTGGCACTAGTCCGACTGAG
>CAYNQE010000009.1:0-24580 GCA_964399345.1 uncultured Candidatus Saccharibacteria bacterium | reverse complement strand
ACAGCAGAATTAGCAATTAAAATGATTGAAGGGCTAACTCATGAATACGTTCAGGGAGAAAAGTTCGATGGAGAAGTAACTAGAATAATGGACTTCGGTGCTTTTGTTAGAATTGGTGCAAATACAGAAGGTCTTGTTCATATTTCAGAAATAGCTCCGTTTAGAATCAACAACGTAACCGATGTTCTAAAGGAAGGGGAGCAAGTTCCTGTTATAATCAAAGAGATTGACGAACGAAAGAGAATCAATCTCTCAATAAAAGACATTGATCCTGAGTTTGCGTCAAAGAAAGGCATAAAGCCTTCAGAGAACAATGCCCAAGGACAACCAGAAAAACGACGAGAATAATTCGCCGGATATACAAGCTCCAGAAAACGCTTTAAACAAAGCGGTTGTTCGAACATTTAAAGGTGACATCCAAAGTAGCCTTGGTGATGATGCTGAAAAAGTAGTGGGGAGCCTTGTTCCAAAAGTAGTTTCAAAAGAAGAAGAGGAAAAGAAAGAGGAAGTCCCTCGTGAGAAAAACAAAGCTATCGTTCATACATATAGTGATGATGTAAAGAATCTGGTGATGAATAAGAAGATGTCCATGGTTAGGATGGCAGCTTTAGAAGGGGACAGAAAAGATGACGCTCCTATTATTCCAAAAAAGAAGAATACTTTCCTTAAAAAAGCTCTAGTGGGACTTATGTTTGTGGCACTTGGCTCTACAATTTTAGCTGGAGGATATTACGCCTACCTATTAAACGAAGGAGGTCCTCGTAAATTGAATCTAGATCCTGCAATGTTCTTCGTAGAGGCAAGGGAGAGAATTGATATAGAAGGAAAAAACTCAACGAATCTTTTAACTCTTCTTGCTGCCATTAGGCACTCGTCTTTCTTTACACTTGGTTCAGTTACGGAGTTCTATATCACTCAGCCGACTGAGAATGAAGACGGGGATGAAGTTCGCACCCACCTAACTGTTCAAGAATTTCTTGCTTTCTTAAATATTCCATTCTCAGATGCTTTTATAGGATCTTTAGGGAGAGATTACATGATTGGTATGCATGTTACTGACGATGAGAATGTTCCGTTTTTGGTTCTGAAGACTAATTCATACGGAGTAGCCTACGCAGGAATGCTCGAGTGGGAAAAAACTATAGAGAGTAATTTATCTCCATTCTTTAGCCCTGAAGGAAGATTTGTTAAGCCTGCGATTAACGTAGGAGGCAGCCAATTTACAGACACTGTTATAGAAAACGCTGACGTTCGCATATTGCGTGATTCAAGTGGTGATATACGCCTCTTCTACTCATTTATAGACCGTGGAACTATAATTATAACTAGCCATACAAGAACTCTTAAAGAAGTAATAAATCGGTTTAGATCTAACTAGCTTGTTAGAATCGCTAGTGTATAGTTATCCCTATATGGTAGATAAACGAACATTAACTAAGCTTAAAGATCGTCTGGAACAAGAGATGACGACTTTAGAAATTGAACTTACCGACATCGGGAAGATGAATCCTAGTAATCCTCACGATTGGCACGGAACTAATGGTGACTACGAAACCGGAACAGCCGATGCTTCAATTTTGGCAGATCGTTTTGAAGAAAAGACAACAAACGAAGGTATTGTTACTGAACTTGAAACACATTTTAACAACGTAAAGGAAGCATTGGATAGGATGAAAAAAGGAACATACGGTATATGTTCAGAAGGGGGAGAAGAAATCCCTGTTGCAAGACTTGAGGCAAATCCTGCTGCTATTACTTGTTTAGAACACGCTGACTAGCTTTAACTTATATCTTTAAGTACAATAGATAGTAGAAACTAACAACCTGACAGGAGGTCAGAATGTTTGTACATATAAATACGCCTGACCTGGTTACATCCATTCGTTCGGTTGATTCCGAATGTGCTTTCAAGATCGACCGAGTTCTCTCGGCAAACTTGGTAAACAAAGTCTACTCTTTGCGCGATAAACAACAATCTGGAAAAGACTTTCATGCTCTTTTTCAAAAAGCGGTTGACCACTATCACGTAAAAGAAGACCAACAAAAATGGTACAGACGCGTAATAGGGAGGTACTTTAATCCTCGCGCAGTGGCAGCTAAAAAAAGAAAGGATCCAGATAAGCGAGTCTTTCCAAGAATTTCTGGAAATCCGACTGATATGGAAGCTAGGGTTGAGATTTCTCGCGATGTTGTTGTTAAATTTAGAGCACTTCTTCCTAGCGGCCACCTTGAATGGAAAGACGTGCTCGAGCCTGATTGCCCACCTAGTGCGTATCAAAGTGATATGCACCCAGCGAGGAAAAAAGCCCTGGCCGTAATGAACGGTAAAAGATAATTTAGCCGCCGACTACTGCATAGTCGGCGGCGCTTTTTTATAAAATTTAGAACGGATTTTTCGCTCCACGAATCTCAAAGTGAACATGTGAACCGGTTGAACGACCGGTTGATCCTACGTAACCAATTACCTGTCCTTGAACAAGGTTTTGCCCACTGAATACTATGTTTCTAGAATTATGTGAGTATAGGGTCTGTGTACCATTTGAGTGTTCTATTACGATATATTTACCATAACCACCGTTCCAACCACTGTTCTTAGAGATAATAACCTTACCAGCGGCTGATGCCAGTATTGATGTACCAGAAGGTGCTGCGATATCCACGGCATTGTATCCGTGTATACCCTGGGTTTTTGTTCCCCCTGCAAGAGGTCGTATGTAGTACCCACTATACGAAGGAACGTTTGTTCCTCTTGCTGTAGCTGAGCCTCGAGAGTACCTGCTTTTTGCAACACTTACAGCAGCCTTAGGGGTTGCTAGTTCTCCATCTGGAATAATTACCTCAACTCCTGCGTCTAGGCGCTCGTCTGCTCCGTAACCATTGTAGGCAACGGCCTCAGTAATATCTCCTCCATGTTTTTCAATAATGTCTCTAAGTGTTCCTCCCTTTTTAACAGTATATTTAATACCGGTCACCGGAAGAATTATCAATTCTTGTCCTGGTTGAATTGATTGAGTTCGGGAGATATCGTTACCCCACCTAATTGTATTTATTGAAACATCAAACATCTCGGCAATGTCTCCCAGAGTATCTCCTGGGCGAACAATATAGATACTAATTTGTCCTCCGCTTCTGTTAGAAACTCCCTCTTCAACATCGGCGGATGACCCTACTGGTCCTGATGAGGGAAGTAGTGCAGAATCGTTAACAATTGTAATATCACCCCCTCCTTTTGAAGGGTTTGGATCTATGTTTTTAGCAGCTTGAGGTAGTGGGATATTCTGAGAGTTATACTCAACTTGTTCCACAGTAGTGTATGCAACAGTATTAGATGATAGAGCAGCAAAGACACCAGTAAAGAACCCGGCGTGTACTCCAGCGGGGAATATGAGTGATACCAACATTAAGACTGATACGGCGCTACGCCATATTGCAGATGGTATTTGTTTCATCTGATCTTTCACGCCTTGGCGTAAAGAGGGTTCAGAATCCTGATCGTTAGATATGATAAGTCTAATTATGTGCCCATATACGAATATATGGAAGGGTTTCCAGATAAGTAAATATATCCCTTATAAACACTCTACCCACTACGCACAACTGCGCAATAGTCCTGAAATACTACTGGGGATAGGGTATTTGTCAAGGGTTTTTGGGTCCTAGATTTAACATGCTATAGTTCCCCAAATGAGTGGTTTTAACTTAAATTCAAGACAACAAGCTGCTGTAAATCACCAAGAGGGGCCTTTAATGATTCTAGCTGGAGCCGGAAGTGGAAAAACCCGTGTTATAACCTTAAGAATACTAGAATTGATAAAGAAAGGAGTACCTCCAGAGCAAATTTTGGCTGTTACTTTTACAAACAAGGCAGCTAAAGAGATGCGAGAAAGGGTTCTAGATTTAATAAGTGAAGACAAAGATATTAATAGACCTGTTCGTTCCGATCTTCCAAATCCGCACGTATCTACGTTTCACTCACTAGGGGTTTTTCTGCTTCGTGAAAATGCAAAGGAATTAGGTCTAAAAAGGCACTTCTCTGTCTTCGATAGATCAGACAGTATGCGCGCTATTAAGCTCTCTATAAAACAAATGGGGTTGGACCCTAAACAATTTGAGCCCCGCAGTGTATTAAGTACGATCTCACGGTATAAGGCAGAAGGAATAACCTCAAGTGAGTTCCGTGCAGACATCAGCGACACATGGAAACACAGCGTAGGTAGAATATGGAATGCCTACCAAGAGCGATTAGATAAAGAAGGAGCGTTGGACTTTGATGATCTTCTACTGCGAACGTATATATTACTTCGCGACAACAAAGAAGTGAGGGAGCGTTGCCAAAATCGATGGTCTTACGTTCACATTGATGAATACCAGGACACAAACCGTGTTCAATTTTCAATAACTCAACTTCTTACCAACAAGGAGAATAATATATGCGTAGTAGGAGACATCGACCAGTGCCTCGCCAAAGGAACAAAAATCACACTGTTCGATGGAACAAAGAAATCCATCGAAAAAATTAAGAAAGGGGATGCTGTTCTCTCAAATTTTGGGTCTGGACGCTTTGAAGCATCAGAAGTAACCAGAATATTTTCAAAAAAGAACAAGGGTGACTTGGTGCGTATAAGAACAGAAAATGGAAACACATTAACAAGTACACCTGAGCACATTCACTTCGCTGATTTTCATTTAAAAACAACCCCTCAATCAAGAGACAGCAACCGTCAAAATATCCGTATAACATTATGTGGCGACAAAAGAGGCAAAACTCCTATGCATAGAATAAGTATGGCTGGTAATAATGAAGGTGCTAAAAAAATATTAGAGTCTCTTGGTCTTTCAGTAAGATCTGCAAAAAAGGGGTCCGAGAGCTGGCGATTTGAAACCTGCGGCAAAGATTGGAGATCAGTTTACTCAATAGCAGAACAAATAAAAAAGGTTTTTCCAGATTCCCAGATCATTTCGTACGCCAGAGTTGGAAACACAACCAAGGTAATACGCAGTAAAAACTCCTTAAAATTCTTGCCTGCCTCATCTTTGATACCAGGAATGGTTGTATGTGATAAAGACGGAAACTGGGATTTAATAAAAACTATAGACTATATAAAGGAAACGACTACGGTTTACGACATAGACGTTAAAAACACTCATAATTTTATAGCAAACGATATAGTTACTCATAACTCAATATATGCTTGGCGCGGAGCAAACATTGGAAACCTTCTAACCTTTGAAGAAGAATTTCCTAAAACTACTCTTATCCTACTGGAGGAAAACTACCGTTCAACAAAAAATATACTTTCAGCTGCAAACAACATTATAGAAAAGAATGTCAGAAGGAAAGACAAAACTCTCTTTACAGAAAATAGAGCGGGAGAGCTTCTTGGCCTATATAGCGCCTACACTCAAGATGATGAGGCTCGTTTTATAGTAGAAAAAGCACAAGAACTTATCGACAACGGAGCACCCCCAAGAGAAATAGCAGTACTCTACCGAGCAAACTTCCAATCCCGGGTGCTAGAGCAAGCATTTATGTACTCAGGTGTTCCATATCAGGTTCTGGGAACTCGTTTCTTTGATAGAAAAGAGGTTAAAGATGTTATCAGCTACATTCGTGCCGCCCTTAATCCGAATTCTGAAGGAGACATTGCACGAATTGTAAGCACTCCTCCAAGAGGAATAGGGAAGATGACATTGAGCAAGATGTTCCTCGGACAAGAAAGTGATCTTTCACCAGCCGCACAGAAAAAAGTGAGTGATTTCAAAAATGTTCTCTCATCAATTGCTAAAGTTGCAAAAACTGAGAAACCCTCTGAGACAATTAGATTTGCGCTAATGAAAAGTGGTTTGGAAGTTAAATTAAAAGGGGGAGATTCAGAAGAACAGGAACGACTAGAGAACATAAAGGAACTCGCAACACTGGCGTCAAAATACGATGAACTAGAACCCGAAGATGGAATTGAGAGACTGTTGGAAGACGCTGCCCTTGCAACTGACCAAGACTCCTTAGAGAAAAACCATAACGCGGTTAAATTAATGACCGTGCACGCATCAAAGGGGTTGGAGTTTGATAATGTTTTTGTAACAGGTCTTGAAGAAGGATTATTTCCGCACGAAAAACTTGGAGAAGACACTGATGACGAGGAAGAGAGGAGATTATTCTATGTGGCCCTCACAAGGGCAAGAAAGAGGGTCGTCCTAACGTATTCAATGGTGCGTACAATATTCGGAACACAATCAATACAAACGGCTTCTCATTTTCTTGAAGATATTGGAGAAGATTTAATAGAAATACTAAATCAATATACTTCCCCTCACGAAAGGAAGATCGATCTGATAGACTACTAATATGGAGCTAGGAAAATACAAACACTTTAAAGGAGGCGAGTATGAAGTCATAGGAGTTGGTCGTCACAGCGAAGACTTAAAAGAATTTGTTGTGTACAAAGGAGATAGTGGCTTGTGGGTTCGCCCTCTTGAGCTTTTTACGGACGAAGTTACTAGGGACGGAGAAACATTTCCTCGCTTTAAAAAAATATGAAAGCTAAAAAACACTTAGGACAACACTTTCTTACCTCCAAGAAGGTTCTTTCTGACATTATTAAAGCAGCATCAGTCGTTAAAGGAGATGCGGTTCTTGAAATCGGCCCGGGGAAGGGAGTCCTAACTAATGTACTTCTCGAAACCGGGGCTAAAGTTGTAGCCATTGAAACTGATCCAGACATGATAGAGGTTTTGAATGAAAAATTTGTAAAGGAGATTTTGTCTAAACAATTAACATTAATTGAAGGGGATGTTCTTGATTTAAATATTAAAAACTACCTTAAGGGGGAGTATAAGTTGGTTGCAAACATTCCATATTATATAACAGGGGAGATTCTTAGAAGATTTCTCTCTTCCGACTATCAACCTTCTAGTGTAACTGTTTTGGTTCAAAAAGAAGTTGCAGAACGTATCGCAAAGAGTAAAAAAGAAACAATTCTCAGTCTTTCAATAAAAGCCTACGGAAAACCTTTCTATATAACGTCAGTTCCTGCTAGATATTTCACGCCAAAGCCAAAAGTAGACTCAGCAGTACTTCATATATCAAACATTTCCAAAAATTTCTTTGATGAAATGAGTGAAGAGCGATTTTTTAAATTAATTAAAGCAGGATTCAGTAGCAAACGTAAAAAACTCATAAACAACCTTTCTGTTTTCGGTTCAAAGACTTCTTTAGAAAAATCCTTGGTAGGTTTTATAAACCTACGGGCTGAGGATATTTCTCTTGAGGAGTGGAAAACTATTTACTCGTCCCTAGCATAGTCATAATAATTCCCGGAAGAACTATTACAGGGAAGGGAGATACTATGCAAAAGTACGGCGGGGCAGCAAGACCCAATCCATATTGTCCTGCGTGAGCTGGTGGTCCGTAATCAAATGTTCTTGTAACTCCTGGTGTCCAAATGAAATCTCCACCAAGTGGTGGGCCTGTTCTTGCCCAAACAACTCCGTTAAAGCAAGGTATTACTGTTTGAAATTGTCCGCCCCAGATAAAGGCCTCACTTTTTTGGGCGTATGTTAGAAGGACTAAACCTATTGCTGCAAGCATTGCAATTATAACTATTGCTGAAATATGTTTAGATCGTCTCATGCCCACACTATATCACGCAGTTAAACACTCTCATGTATACTATTCACATGAAGTACTTAATTCCTTTAATAATCGCCTTTTTTATACTGCTTCTTTTCTTTTTGGTGGGTGTTGATGGTATTGCTAATAAAGAAGAAGGCACTTTATCTACATTTTCAACTCCAAATAGCTCTTACCAGAGCTTAAAGGCCCCTGGATCTAACACTCCTCAAGAGACTAAATTGTTTTTTGGATGGGATTCCTTGGTTAATACAAGTACACAACAAAATGTTACCCCTATTTTAAAAGAGGAACCTAGAAAAGTATTCTCCGTACTTACAAATAGTGTTACCAAGCCTCTGAGTGTTGATTACAGTGACCTTATTTGGCTTGGGGGATACTCAAACGATAATTCTTCCTACGATAATGTAGCTGTTTTAACACCTAAACAAGAGGCTTTGCATGTTTACGGTAATACACTTGGAGGTATTTTGAATAATTTTACTTTATCTAACTCCGGACAAACAGAAATGCTTTCTGAGTTTTTTGAAGACCGCTCTAATACAGTACGACTTAAGAATTTGTCCGATAACTACCTGTCTCTTTCAAAAAATGTAGCAAAGATCGAAGCTACAGAACAAACATCGTCTATTAATAGTAAGTTAGCGAGTTCATACCAGTCGGTGGGGGAGCTTTTGTGGGCTTTATCGTTTGCAAAAAACGATGAGGAACTTCTAGAGAGCCTACTTACGTATAACAAGTCATCTGAGGATGTTGTGAAAGCACAGCTTCTTCTAATTTCTCTCTTTGGAGCAAACGGTGTAGTTTTTGAAAACCACGAACCAGGAGCGATGTTTTCTTTTAAACCCTCTTCTCTATAGACTGTCCACAAAGGCACAAAAGTGAAGTGTATAGATTGCTATACTGTATCCGTGTCTAATAAAATAAAAGCTAGCGACAAAATAGTAGTTGCAGTGGTATTTAGTGCTGTTGTTTTAGCATACGCTGGATGGAAAAGTCCTTACTTTAATCCCGAATTGAACAACTATTCTGTAGTAGAGATTTCTGCTGTACTAGAAGAGAATGAGTACACTCTAGATACTGATAATGACGGTGTTCGAGACTGGCAAGAGATTCTTTTAGGAACTGATCCTAATAATCCAGACTCAAACGGAGATGGTATAAGTGATGGAGAAGAAGTTGAGGCTCTGACAATTGAAGAAGTAGATGAAAGCCTTTCTGCAACACAAACACTTACTAAGCAAATCTTTTCCTCATACGTTCAAACTAAGGAGCAAGAAACTTTTGATGAAGACGCATTTGGTTTTGTTATAGCACAAGCTGCAAACGAACAATTTGCAACTAGATACACTCCTGTCTACACCAGGAACGATATTCTTACTTCCGACTCTTCATCGTCGACTACATATGCTTCCGATTTTAACTCCGCAATAGAACCTGTTTTAGAAGTTGCAGAGTACGAGCTGGCTACATACGGGCGTGCAATTGAAGAGGGGTCTACGGAGGATTTTGAAAAATTATTAGATGCTTCCGTTGTCTACAAAGATATCGCAGACACTCTTCTTGAAATAGAAGTCCCAAAAGACGCTGTAGTTGAGCATTTAGATCTTATTAATAGTTTTGAGACATTTTCACGAATACTTTCTTCCATGAGTGATGGAGATTCAGATCCAGTGAGTACTCTTGTTATGACGAGAGACTTTTTTGAAGGAGAAGATGCAATCAAAGTAGCTTACAGCCAGATAAATATTTATTTTATACTTAACAACTCTAATTTATGAACAAATTTTTATATCTAACAATCGGACTAGTAATGGCACTGTCTGTTAATACTGGCGTAGCAGAAGCTCAAACAACTGTTGAACTTGTGTTTGAAGCGGTAGAAGAGCTGACAGGGGATTCGTCAAGCTCAGGCTTCTCAAGCAACGGAATCTACGGATGCGAAGGGGCAGCCTATGGTTCAGTTGGAGCACAAGGCCCAAGCGGTGCGCACGTTCCCGTTTTTGCATCCGCCACTTTTGATCAAGTTAAGCTTTTAACGTATAAAGAATGTCTTCTTGATAAGATTGCAAACTCAACAAGAGAAAGTTTGATTTCAAAAATGATTGAATCGTTCACCAAATTCGCAAACGAAGGTTTTGATGGAAACCCTATTTACATAACAAAAACGCAAGGGGAGGAGAACGTTCGCATTGCAGATCCTGTAGTGGATTCTTTCCTTCGTGGATCAGAGATAGGCGCGATTCATCCGGAATTCCAAAACGAAGTACGGATAGCACTAGCCAGGGACTACGCTGCACGAACACGTCATTCTGAATCAAGATTACAGTGTGGACTTTCTTCTGCTGAGTTAAACAGTATTAGGGAAGGAAGCGGCCTTCGTCTATTTGCCTCATTTATATCCCAACCTCAATGTAGTCCTACAAGAGCACTTGAAATTGCAAAGAGTATTCTTTATGAAGAAAAGATAGCTGGAAGTATTGAGGACGAAAGGAGTAAAACGTATAACGGAATACGCTCCCTTACAGAAACTACCACTACTGACATTGGAAACGGCCAGACCAGAACCTCAAGGCGTGTTGTTACTCCAGGATTCTTGATTGCAGAACAACTTAGTCAAATATTTGGAACAGGGTTAAGGCAAACTGAAAATGCTGACGAGGTGGATGAAATTATTACCACCCTGATGTCCAATATTGGAACTCAGATATTAACCGATGTAAAAGGACTTTCTGGCCTAACCACTTCTTTTGGCGGTCAAGCATCCTATATTAATCGCCTTGTGGAAGGGTCTAAAAATAGAGCTCAAGGAAATCTAGTGGGAGGTGCTGCTTCAATAATAAACTCAACGATTGCAAACGAGAGTGAGTACATTCAAGCTCGCCAACAGGCAGCTGGAGTTTTGAATAACGCCTCAAGACAGTTAGAAACCTGGGAAAACACGTGTTGGGACGGAATACTTGATAAGGCAGAAGGAGACTTAGTAGCAAGAATAGAATCAAGAGTGTGTCCTTCCTCAAATGAAGTTTGTAACGTGCCTGTACAGACTTCAAGAACCACTTCTGCAAACGCTATCTATGTAGGTATCGCCTCAACAGATTCCGTAAGAGTGCGAGGACGTGTACAAAATGCAAACTCGACTGTTGAAGTAACGGCATCACTAAACGGAGTTACCGTAACTGAAGACGCAGTTGTTTCATCATCTGGAAGCTGGGAAGTTGCTAGCCTAAATCTTTCTACTCTAGAAGATGGAAATATAGTAATTAACTCAGTTGAATCGCTTCCAGCCGGATCAGGAGTACTTGCTCCATTAACAGCTACTGTGGTTAAGGTTTCCTCTGTTACAGGAGTGGAATTAACCACGCCTACAACGTCTCCTTCGATTACAATTACTGCAACTGCAAGTAGTTACGTTGAATCTGTAACAATAGAAACTAATAATACAAACTCTGCCGCGGTCATTGCATCCAATATTGCATCTAATATGGATGTGTTACGTCAAAAAATATCTGAGGCTGCAAATGCATTAAATGTGTTAACTCAACTAGGTAACGCGCTAGCATCTACTACTACTGCGGCAGGACAAAGAGCAATTCTAGAACACTTAGACCGTCTTATCTCAAGTGGGGTACTACACTCTGCAACTGACTTAAGAGAGGCAAGAAGTGAGGCTGTAGAATTAGAAACACTTATGCAACAGACATTAGAGGCAACAAGGACAACCTGGCAAGCAGGCTGGTGTGACCCAGATAATTGGGAAGACTACACTATCTAAAAAACATGTGGAAGTCCGCCACAACACCGATTCAATACGTGGCGATACTGAGCTTGGTTCTTTTCTCAAGCTTAGTAATTTTCCTGACTCCTATTTCGAGTAGTGGGGTTAGTGTGGTGGGTGCAGCAGAATATTGTTATTTAACGCCAGAAAACGTAGAAGTTTGTCGGGCCACAGAAGCAGAATGCAACAAATTTAGGAGTGACCAAATTTCGGGACCGGGGTTTCCTGGAACAGAGTGTTCTCTAGGGAGGGTATCCAGCGCGGATAAGGCCACAGTTGCCTCCCTTGTGGCTGCTGATGCTAACGGAGCAGGCATACTCGCGAGTGCGTTCAACGCTGTTATAAGTGGAATTCTAACGGCCATTGTTACCATGGTTGGGAGCATGATGTCTCTTGCCGGATTCGGATTTGATATGGCAATAACTTATACCATTCTAGAATTTTCTACTTCTTTTAATGGAGTCGAAGGCGTAGGTGGCATAAGTGACGGAATAGATACTGTATGGGGAGGTTTCCGTGATATTGCAAACATAATAATGATTGCGATGTACGTATTTGTTGCGTTTTCTGTGATGTTAAATATAGAAACGTACGGTTTAAAAAAACTGGGAGTGCGTATATTAATAGTCGCTCTCCTTATTAACTTTAGCTTGTTCTTGACTAAAGCTGTTGTGGATATTTCAAATAGGACCGCCTCTCAATTTAATAGTGCAATTAAGGCCCCTGGAGGGGGACCTGTGAGTACCGCTGACATATTTTTTAGAGCCACAGGACTTTCTGCTTTTGGTTATGACGAATTAAGTAAGGACGGAAATATAGTTAGTGGAGCGTATGGGACCATATTCGGGATGGATGACTATGGTAAAAAATTCTTTTACACATTTACTTTAGTCTTGCTCTATTCAGTCCTAACGGCAGTCTTTATATATGGAATGTTACTTCTTATAATTAGGATGGTTATGCTAATAGTCCTTATGTTTACATCCTCCTTAGCATTTGCCGCACAATTAGTACCGAGTATCGGTGCTAAGTGGTGGGGTATATGGTGGGGTCAGTTATTAAAAAATGCTCTTTTTGCACCACTTCTTATGATGATGTTGTGGGCTACTGTTCAAATAGTGGGTCAATTTGGCGGGGGTACTCTTGGAGGTGTGTCGGTAGGCGACCTGGCAGGAGGGGAGTTTGGGACCATGAAATACATGCTACAAATGATGATTGTTATCGGACTCCTTTACGCTTCTATTAAAGTAGCAAGTGGTTTTGCCACTTTTGGAGGGAAGTTCGTACAAGATATGAGTATGAAGGGGCTTTCTGCTAGCTTACGTGCTGGAACAGCAACTACCGTTGGCCTTGCAGGTAGATTGGGAAGAAATACCTTGGGTAGAGGAGCCCGCAACATATCTCAAAGACCTGGCTTACGAGCAGCTGCCAGTAGTCCTAGTGTTTTAAGGCGCCTAGGCGCACGAGCTACGCTGGCAGCTTCAGGCGCAGTAGCAGGCTCTTCGTTTGATGTTCGAAACACTAAAGCAGCTAAGAGTGTTGCAGACAAGGAAGGTATCAGTCTTGGGGCTGGAGAGGCAAATTACCAAGCAAAAATAGACAGGATTGATAAAAGAGAAACCGCTTACGTAAAAGATGCAATAAAGGCAATCGGAGAAGAAGGGGGTTCCTCAAATTCAGCTCCTCCAACAGCACCTGTTAGAAATGAGCAGGGAGATCAATATGTCCCCACAGAAGACCAACAGACTGATGAAAACGCTGCAACCATAGCGCGAGAAGACGGTAGGATAGACGATGCTCGTGAACAAGCTATAGACGTAATGAGGAGAGCACAAGTAGGCGGAGTGGTACCAGAAGATATAGCTCCAGAGAGGAATATACGAGTAAATAATGTACCGCCTACAAAAGAACAGTCTCATGTAGCAAATTACAGAGCAACTTCTAAGACGAGTGGGGGGGCTCGCCTTATGGATGCTTTAACAGGTCGTGACTCTAGTCGCCCTGAACGCATTGGTAAAAAACAAGCCAAGGAACTCGAAAAGACAGAGAAGGAAAAAGCTCAAGACAAACGAGACAAGCAACTTTCAAATATGGATGAATATATAAGAAGATCTGATAACAATTAACGTATGGTCTCAAAAGATATGAATTTAGACTCAATAATGGCAGAAAAATTTGGTGAATTACCGAAAAAAGTGCAGAGCGCCATAACCGACATTAGCGTCGAAGAAAAGCTTCGCGCTCTTTCAGAAAAACACAAACTTCACCTTGACCAATGGGTGCTACTTGAAAACGAAATCATGCTAACTCTTCTAGGTCTTGAAGAGCCTGAGAGCATGGTTAAAAACATTGCCGAAGAAGTTGGTATTGAAAAAGATTTGGCCCGAAATCTTGTAAACGACATCGCTGTTGAAATATTCAAGCCTATAAGAGAGCTGATGAAAGCAGAGGATCCTAAAACTGAGTCGAAAAAAACATACCCATCTGATACTTTAGCTTACAAGCAAGGGGAGAGTAGTACAGATAGAAAGGAGGTCCAAGAGGATCCTTATCGAGAATCTATTTAGTAGCGCGTGTTATCATTAACCAAGTTATGCAATTTCAAGTTCCACAATTCACCGAAGTAGAAGACAAGATCTTTGGACCCCTAACTCTAAAGCAGTTTGTATACGTAGCAGGAGGTGCGGGTTTAAGTTTCCTACTTTGGCGCATGCTCCCTGGTATCCTGGCCATACCAATTGGACTAGCTATTGTTGGAGGGGCAGGGGCGCTCGCTTTTATACAGGTAAACAAGAAACCTTTGATTATTACAGTTGAGGCTGCATTTATGTATTTTATACATACCAAGCTCTATCTATGGAATGCAAACTTTAGAGACAAGCAGAAAGAGGTTACAACACCCACAGAAACTCCAATTCCACAGGGCGGAGCCCTTTCTTTGTCTGACAACAAGCTTAAAGATCTAGCGTGGAGCTTAGATATAAATGAAAAACTGAACTTTGATAAAGCTGTGGAATCGCAAAAATAATATGCCAGAAACAAAAACGACAACTGCATCATCTCAAGACTTCGTTCCAATTAAAGAGGTTCGTGATGGGGTAATAATACTTAAAGACGGAGGTTTGAGAGCGGTATTAATGGCCTCATCCTTAAACTTCGCTCTTAAAAGTGAAGACGAGCAAAACGCATTTATAATGCAATTTCAAAATTTCTTTAACTCTCTAGATTTCTCGGTGCAGATACATATCCAATCACGAGAATTAGATATCCGCCCATATACAGAAACTCTTGAAGAGGCGTACAAGAAAACAATGGATGACTTGATGCGTATTCAGATTCGCGAATATATTGAATTTATCAAGAGCTTTGTTGAAGGAGCCAACATAATGACCAAACATTTCTTTGTTGTAGTTCCGTATTCTCCTTCAGTTATTAATGTGAAGAAGGGAATTTCACTTCCTTGGAGTAAAACTTCTAAGAGTAGCACTTCTAAAGATGCCGCTTTTGAAGAAAATGTATCTCAGTTGGATCAAAGAATTTCAATTGTTCAGCAAGGATTAATAAGAACAGGTGTGCGTACGGCACAATTAGATACTGAAGAGATTATTGAGCTTCTATACAAGATATTTAACCCAGGTGAGCAAGATGCTCCTGAGCATTTAGTTAAAAAATAATTATGGCTATACTAGATTTTTTAAAAAAGGAGGAGGATAAGAGCGAGGGGATAGTTCCTATTCTTCCAAAAGAAATATACCAACACGGAGTGTTGGAACTTCAGGACGTTATTGCACCTTCTGCGTTACAAATTACACCAAGAACACTTAACCTAGGAGAAAAGATTGCTAGAACGTTTTTTGTTATTTCATATCCAAGATTTTTAACTACAGGGTGGTTCTCTTCAATAGTTAACTTAGACAAGGTATTTGATGTTTCAATCTTTGTTCATCCAATGGACACGACGGATGTTCTACGTAAGTATCAGAAAAAAGTAGCAGAAATTGAAAGTCAGATTGGAATTAGGGAGAAAAAAGGATTGGTTAGAGACCCTGTTCTTGATACAGCGTACTCAGATATCGAATATTTGCGTGACCAACTACAACAAGCTCAAGAAAAGATGTTTAAGGTGGGCTTGTACATAACAATCTACGGTGACTCCCGAGAAGAAATTGATAAAACTGAATCGGAAATACGTTCAATTCTTGAAGCGCGCCTTGTTTATCTAAAGCCGGCACTCTTTCAACAAGAGCCTGGATTTAGAAGTGTTATGCCAATTGCAAAAGATGAACTTGGTGTTCACTCAAATCTAAATTCATCTCCACTATCAAGTCTCTTTCCATTTATTTCCTTTGACCTTACTTCTGACAGGGGAATACTCTATGGGATAAACAGACATAACTCTAGTTTAGTTTTATTCGATCGCTTCTCTTTGGAAAACTACAACTCGGTTGTTTTTGCAAAATCTGGTGCAGGTAAGTCATATATGACTAAGCTAGAGATAGTGCGTTCACTAATGTTTGATACGGATGTTATCGTTATCGATCCTGAACGGGAGTATGAATATTTAGCAGAGACAACAGGCGGCAGGCACTTTAATATCTCACTCTCATCTCAACATCATATTAATCCATTCGATCTTCCTACTCCTCGTGAAGACGAAAGTCCGGCAGACGTATTGAGAAGTAACATAATTACCTTGGTTGGTTTGTTCCGAATTATGTTCGGAGGATTAACTCCTGAGGAGGACGCAATAGTAGACAGAGCTATAACTGAAACTTATGCCCTTAAGGATATTACGGCTACTTCAGATTTTTCAACACTGGAACCACCACTTCTTTCAGATTTTGAACTTGTGTTACAAGGAATGGAAGGTTCGGAGTCATTAGTTCAAAGACTTTCAAAATACACCCAAGGTACTTGGTCTGGTTTTATAAACAGACCCACAAACATAGACATGAATAAGCAATTTATTGTCTTTAGTGTTAGAGATATGGAAGATGAGCTAAAACCTGTTGCTATGTATCTTATTACACACTACATATGGAACATGGTTCGTAAAGAATTGAAGAAGAGACTCCTAATTATTGATGAGGCTTGGTGGATGATGAAGTCAGAAGACACCGCTTCCTTCTTGTTTGGAATTGCAAAAAGAGGACGTAAGTATTTCCTTGGCCTTGCAACAATAACTCAAGATGTCGCTGATTTCTTGAGTAGCTCTTATGGAAAAGCCATGATAACGAACTCTTCTATACAAATTCTCCTTAGGCAATCACCAACGTCCATTGATTTAATTCAAGATACATTTAAACTCTCTGATGAAGAAAAGTATCTACTGCTAGAATCAGATGTGGGGGAGGGTATATTCTTTGCAGGTCTTAAGCATGTTGCAATAAAGGTTATTGCTAGCTATACAGAGGATCAAATTATTACTTCTGATCCTTCACAAATTTTGTCAATCAAAAAAGCAAAGGCGGAGTTAGGAGAAACAGAGGAAAATGCAGGAGAGAAATAGAATAAATGGCTTTCACGCCTGGGCTATTACCTCAACAGCAGCTTTTGTAGATGCTATCCAATTCTTTTTTACTTTTATCCCTATAATAGGATGGTTTCTTTCAGTAGCGTTTGCAATAATAACCGCTATCGTATTCTGGGTGTGGCTGAAAGTCTTAAATGTTGGTTTTATGGACACCTCTTTAAGATTCTTTTCAAATTTCTTTAAAATTTTCCTTGAAATGATTCCTATATTAAATATGTTTCCAATTTTTACGATTATGACCGTTTTTATAATTTTAAAAGTGAGATTAGAAGATAAAAAATACAATGAAGAACAGCGGAATCAACACCTATCTCCTGCGTGATTCTACAAAATAGCTATATAATGTGACTATGCGTACTTTCCTATACCTAGGGTTATTTTTTGTAATGGCCCCACTGGTCTCTCATGCCCAAACTGCTACTTTATTGTGGGAAACCCAAACATACACTCCTCCTTTTTATGAGGGCGCTTCACTATATTCAGATGGCGGCACTATTTATGCAGAGGCTTATGTTTCAAATAGTTTTTACCCAGAAGAATCCCTTTCTTATAAGTGGGTAAAGGACGGTGTAGTGCTTGGAAGCCTTTCTGGTGTTGGAAAGTCATCTTTAATAACATCTGGGCCAAGGTTTTTAGGAGATTATATATTGGAAGTTAAAATTTCTGACCCGGAAGGAATAGAATTCACTAGTTCTGCCTTGTTAATTGAAACTAGGGATCCAAAAATTGTATTCTATGAGACCGACCCACTGTTGGGTTCTTTGTTCCACAAATCTATTAAGTCTAATATTAGCTTTTCTAACTCCTCACAAATCCAAGCCATTCCATACTTCTTATCTACACAGAGCATACATAACGAATTCCTCTCCTACTCTTGGAACTTAAATGGCAAAGAGGTTGCAGGTATTGGAAGTACTCCTTCTTTTTTGAGTATGCGTGTAGAAGGGGAGGATCCATCAGTATTAAATGTTTCTCTGTCAGTAGCTCATTCTCAAAACTTTCTTCAAGACGCTAGGGGTAGACTTAATTTAACAATAGAAGGAAGTTCGAGTAGATCACTATTTGGATTATGAACACAAAACCTTTCTACATAGGAATAGCAATTTTAATAGTAGGTCTTTTATTTAGTCTTCTAGGGTGGGCTATCTATATCGGTCAACAACAACAAGATCTAGAGACGGAAACTAAAGATGTAGGATACTTAAACGATTTAACTAGGGGAGTTACTGGAAGTGGTATTTTTGGGGGTGTGTTTACAGATGATGAAGACACTAAAGATAGTGAAGTCGATGTTTCTAAGGCTGTTTTACATCAATTATATAATCTACCTATAGCTGGTTATTATAAAAGGCAGGAAAATTCTATTCTTTTTGTAGACCGAGCAACTGGACATGTTTTTGAACAGGATCTGGAAACAAACATTTCCGAAAGAATAAATCAGGCTACAGTGCCTAAGGTCTATAACTCAATATTTGTAGGTGGTGGAGATGCGGTCGTCCGACAGTCAATTCACGAAGATGGAGATATCTTAACTATTTTTAGTCTTTCAGAAGACGGGTCTTCAAACACATCGCTGCCTTTTTTAACTTCCATAGAAGCAGGAGGGGGTAGTAGTTTTGCTTTTATAGAAAAAACCCCAGTTTCCGGTAGCTTGGGAATATTTGATGTAGGCAAAGAGACTAGAACAATATTATTTGAGTCTGTATTAAAAAACTGGCTACTTCAGTGGGAGGGAAGTTCAATATTAATTACACAAAATCCCAGCTTCTTCCTCTTGACGTCCGCAATGCTTATAGACTCTTCGACTGGGAGTCGAGAAGTGATATTGACACAGAAAAAGGGGTTGGTGACTAATCTTAGTCCTGATGCAAAGGAAATCCTATTTAGTGTTATAGAAAATAATATACCGGTGCTTTATATAAAGAATATAGAAAGCGGGGAAGAGACCTCTTTAAATGTATCTGGGTTTGCAGATAAGTGTGCTTGGGGGGAGTCTTCCATTATGTGTGCACTACCAAACTACCTTCCAGAAGGAACCTATCCTGACGCTTGGTATACAGGCGAAGTTAGTTTATCAGACTCCTTTTGGAGAATAGATACAGAAAACCTACTTATAACAAAGATAATTTCTCCTGAGTCTGAATTGGGGGTGAGTATGGATGCAGTTAATTTAAAAATAAGCGACGGCGTTCTTTTCTTTAAAAACAAAACCGATCAAACGCTTTGGTCTTTAATTATCTAGTATACTTATTTTATGATAAAAAAGTTTTTTCTTACCGTAACAGCAGTTTTTTCTCTACCGCTTTTAGCTAACGCCGCCTCTCACGCTTATGTACCCCTAGTTGACTTGGGAGGCCGCTTTGCAGGGGGAGATGGTGACTTAGGCCAGTACTTTAATAACTTGTTTGATCTTGCTCTTATAATTGGATCAGTACTTGCCGTGTTGTTAATAGCAACAGCAGGGTTGCAATATATGACAACCGATGCTGTTTCTGGAACAACTCAGGCTAAAACAAGAATACGGCAGGCTGTAATGGGTATTTTAATGCTTTTGGCTATCTGGATTTTCTTTAATGAAGTTAATCCGGAAATATTAGACTTGAATTTTGCCTTAAGTGAGTTTGTTGTTGAAGAATCCAAGACACCCGCTGTTAAAGCAGCCTCAACCATAATTCCTGTATCTCTTCCTGTTGGAAGTACAATAACTGTGGACTGTGACTTACCAGGAAAACCATCTTGTTCTTCTGTTATATCAACTTGTACTAGTGCTGGTGCCGGACAGTATCCATTAGTTCATCAAATTACCGATTCCACTGTAGTGTGTTCTTCCACCAATAGTGTTTCTGAGTACAAGCACGACATCGTAGTGGGTGTAGCGGACGACTTAATAGCCGCAGGGGAGCTAGAAGAAGTGGCTGTTTACTATGATCATTCAGATCTAAATCCCTTGGAAGTGGAAACTCTTGCAAATGGAGGTTCTATAGATACTAACGGAGATGGCATTAATGACTTGGACTGGAATACCCCGTGTGAGGCTAGAGGAGATAGCTACTATATAGATTTTATACAAGACGCTTCTATTGGAGTAGGGCAGTGGGCTTGTGTGAGTGATTAGTTATCTATAAAACAAATAACAACTCTTCTGTCTCTTCCTTGTCCTTGTGACTCAGTTTTGATGTTAGGTTCATCAGTTAGTGCTGCGTGAACTATCATGCGCTCATAGGAGCTCATGGGGGTCATTTCAACGTTGTATTTTAATGATCTGGCACGTTCTGCTAGTAGTTTTGCTGTCTGCTTAAGTTCTTCAATCCTTTTAGTTCTATATCCGTTGACGTCTACTAAAAATCTTAAGTCTTCTTCTGAGTTTCTAAAGGCGTTTTTAATAACATAGTTAAGTGCTCGTATAGTATCTCCACGAGTTCCAATTAACCTAGCGCTCTCGTTTGTCTTTATTTGAAATACTACTTGTTCGGAATTGTTCTCAATATCAACTGCCTCAAATTCTATATCTAATTTGGTTAAAAGAGTTTCTATGAAGTTTTTAATTTTCTCTTGGCTCATGACTTTTCTTTCTTCGGATAAAAATTTCTTGTCCTATAGAAAATATATTACTTGTAAGCCAGTAAAGTGCAATCGCTGCTGAAATTGTGTAAGAAATACCTACTACTACTATTGGCATAACGTATTTCATTTGTAGGTGGAAACTTCTTGCTAAATCTTCCTTCATTGTTGGGTTTTCGCTTCTGGGCTTAGGTGCCGGTAGGGCATATGAGCTATGTATAAACTGGGTAATTCCAGCAAGAAGGGCAAGAACAATACTTCTTCCTCCCATATCAACTATTCCCATAAAGTTCATGTTTACCATTTCAGGTATTGCTATAAATGAGTATAAAAGTTCAGCATTTACCTCTGGTAATCCCCCTCTGAAGAACACCCAGTATAATCCTAGAATTATTGGTAATTGTATAAAAACAACAAGAAGACTTAAAAAGGGCCTCACGTCGTTATCCTTATAAAGAGCCATCATCTTTATGGTTTGCTCTTGTTTGTCGTCTTTATACTGCTCTTTTAACTCCTCCATTCTTGGTGCTATCTCTTTCATGCGAACTTGCATGTGAGAGACCTTTATAGCAAGAGGGAAGAGTATAACTTTAACGGTTATTGTTAGAAGAATTACAGCAATACCAACATCTGCATATGGAATGATATCAATTAAAAAAATTAGCCCGTTGTATAACGGGTTAAATACAAAAGCGTTAAATGCTGTTCCAATCATTACTGAAATAATATCGTAGAGTTCCGGTTAAGTAAACTTTACTTAACTGCCTCTTGTATCTCTGCTTTAAGTGCTTCTCTATCAGTTTGGATTATTCCTTTCTTTGCGTATATGATTATTGTCTTTTTAGTTGGGAGTTTAAGCTCTTTTAGTATTTCCTTTATTTTCCTTTTAATTTTATTTCTTCCAACTGCGGTTTTCTCAACTTTTTTAGAAATTACTACTGCTGCCTTAGTGGGGGATGAGGTCTTTATTGATCTAACAGATACATTCTTAAAGTGTTTAGACTTTCCTTTTGAAATTACCTCTTGAACGTCTTTAGTTTTTGCTCTATCAAACATATGTTAACTATAAACTAAAAAACTGATCAATATTGATCAGTTTTATCCTTTCCTTACAACAGTTAGTTGTGATCTTCCTCTTCGCCTTCTAGCCTTAAGAAGCTTGCGTCCTGCTGCTGTTGCGGTTCGCGCTAAAAAGCCGTGCTTACGCATTCGTTTCTTTTTCTTTGGTTGATATGTTCTCTTTGTGGACATAGGACACCATACTACGTAAAAAATAAGGAAAAGCAATAGTCTGTGGATTACTTTTAGTTTATCCACAGCATTTACAGGTGTCTGTTTTTGTTTTGCCTTTCTAAAACCCCTTTTAAATTTGATAGACTCTTAGTTCCAGTCGAGTTTTGTCCTTTTGAAGGAGTATGCTCTTACTGGGGTAGGGGGTTCATTTTTTTATCCACACCTTATCAACATATGTTTTTAAAAACCTTTAGTTTCCAGTGTGAGAGAAACTTGTATATAATACTTTAACTTAATTGTATGTTAACCACCCAAGAACTATGGCAGAACACTCTCGTTCATATTGAGATGAACATATCTGAAGCTAATTTTAGAACTTGGTTTAAAGACACAACTATTGTAAAGAACGACAACAGTATTATTTTTATAGGAGTACCTAATAAGATTGTTAAAGATTGGCTGTATGAGAAGCATCATAAATTTATTTTAAAGACACTGCGAAGCTTTGAAGATTCAATTAGATCTGTTGAATATACTGTTATTAAAAATGCAGCTAAACGTGCGTCAGGCGAGCAAAAACCTTCAGCAGAAACGGGCCAGAACCAACTTCTACTACAAGACATGTTTATAGACAAAAGGGATAACTTAAATCCAAGATATACATTCGATACTTTTGTTGTTGGACCGTTTAATCAACTAGCACACGCAGCAGCACAAGCTGTTGTTAATAAGCCAGGACTAACTTACAACCCTTTGTTTATCTACGGTGGTACTGGTCACGGAAAAACACACTTAATTCAAGCAGTTGGTAACTATCTTAAGAAAGCTAACTCTAATAGAAAGGTATTTTATGTTACGTCTGAGCGTTTCACTATGGATTTTATAAACGCTGTTAAAACAGGAAAGGGAAATAACTTTAAAGATAAGTATCGTCAGTACGATGTTCTAATAATGGATGATATTCAGTTTGTAGCTGATAAAGAAAGGACTCAAGAAGAATTGTTTCACTTATTTAATGCTCTTTTTGATAATAATAAGCAAATTATCTTTTCTTCAGATAAACATCCTAATAATCTTCTTGGTTTAGAAGAGCGATTAAAAGGTCGTTTTGCAGCAGGAATGGTTGCTGAAATTCCAAACCCTGATGTTGAGTCTCGAATGGAAATACTTAAAGAAAAAGCCCAACAAAATGGTTTTAATATTCCAGATGAGGTTCTTATGTATATATCAAAAGAAGTTCCAGGAAACATAAGGGACTTAGAAGGTCTTTTGAATACGTTAATATGTAAGACTCAACTTAAAGGTAAAGAACTTAGTTCTCAGGAAGTTCAAAATGTTGTTAAAAACACAACAAAGCCTAATAAAAATATATCTGTAACGGAGGTTGTTAAGAAAATTTCTGAATATTATGAAGTTGATGAGCAAAATATATATAGAAAGACTAGAAAAAAGGAAGTTGTTCGTCCACGTCAGGTAATTATGTATATTCTTAGAGAGGATTTTGCAATATCTTATCCTAATATCGGTGATAAAATAGGAGGTAGGGACCACACTACTGTTATTCACTCTTGTGAAAAAATAAAAAAGGAAATAAAAACAGATAATATTCTTGAGCAAGAAATTAATCATGTACGGACACTTATACACAATTAGTTGTGCATAAGTGCCTGGATTTGATGTTTATAAACATGTTTATTAGTAAAAAGTTATAAACAAGAAATTTAGTTTAAAAGTTATTAACATTCTTATACTAAGATTTTCAATAGGTAGTTAACAGGTAGTTTTTACTAAAAGAAACCTTTAATACTTATTATAATCACTCGCTTCCACCTATCCACCGCCCTAATAGATAAAAATAAGAGGAAAAATAAATACGTATGAAATTAGACTGTTTAAAAAAAGACTTTGAGGAAGCTGTGGAGATCACTTCAAGAATTATTTCCAATTCAGCAACTCTACCTGTTTTATCCTGTATTATTTTAGATGTTAAAGAAGAGAAGGTTGAATTAAGAGCAACTAATTTAGAGCTAGGAATAAAGAAAACTTTTTCTGCCGATATATCTAAAAAAGGAATTGTAGCAATTCCTGCACAAATACTACTATCTACACTTAAAGCATCTCCAAATCAAGCTAAGGTTAGTATAGAAGAGGTGGATGGAACTATAATTTTAAAAATTGGTGGAGCAAAAACTACAATTAAAACTATTCCAGTTGATGATTTTCCTTCTATTCCAGAACCTGAAACTAAAGAAAAATATTTAATAGGAAAAGATACTTTAATTAAAGGAATAAGATCTGTTTTATACAGCGCTTCAACTTCTTTAATAAAACCAGAACTTGCTAGTGTATATATTTATCAAGAAGCAGAGAACCTAGTGTTTGTCGCAACAGATTCATTTAGATTAGCTGAGAAAAAGATAAATCATAAAACAGAAAGTGAAATACCTTCTGTAATAATGCCTGTAAAAAATACTACAGAACTTGTAAGAATATTAGAAACTCAAGAAGAAGGGGATTTAGAAGTATATATAGATGAAAATCAATATACTATTAAAAGTAAATCACTATATATAACATCGAGAATTATTGATGGATCATTTCCTGATTACAAAACAATATTACCTAAAGAAACTACAACAGAAGCAGTAATTCTTAAAGAAGACTTATTAAATACTCTTAAAAAAGCACAAATTTTCTCTGATAAGTTTGGACAAATCACATTACACGTATACCCAGATAAAAAAACAATGACAATAAGTGCTAGAAATTCAGATGTTGGAGAAATATTTGATTCCCTAAGTGCTGCAATAACAGGAAATGATATAGACATTAGTTTTAATCATAA
>CAYNQE010000008.1:0-28025 GCA_964399345.1 uncultured Candidatus Saccharibacteria bacterium | reverse complement strand
AACAGTGCTATCTTCCAGGCCAACAAGTGCGGCTAAGGAACTGATCAATAATAACGTATTTTGGGATGAGCAAGGGAACCGAACGTTGAAAAATGTTGTTTTAATGCTCGTCACACATGAATATCAGCGTGGATACTATAGGAAAAATCTCTTACATATACCACGCGACTCGATGCGAACATTAAGCTTAGAAATTTCTAATGTTTTAAATTAGGGAGCTAATTTGGGTGTGCCTTGAGTGACCAAAGTAAACACAAATAAGACACGGTTGCGAAACTTCTGCTCGCAAGCAGAAAACAAACCAAAAACTTTCTTTCCCTTTACGAAAAATATTGGGGCAGACGAAGAAAACGAAAAAATGTGAAGAAAGGTTTTGGTTTGGTTCCACCGAGTGGAGCGAGGTGGGTTGAGCCTAGCTGAAATAGGTTCGCGCAAAGTTCAGAATATCCCACATATAGGCCACTAGACAGCAAAACCGCTCAATGAAGTGGTTTTGTCAGTTATGGGACGGGGAGATGGAAACAGACTTTCCCCTTATAGCATCAAGAAAGCCAATGTACGACTGTATGAGACTGTGATCTTCTGTAATCCAAGATCCTCTAAGAGTATCGTCTAAAAAATCGTGCACAAAAAGGACATCCGTATCAAATAAAATAAAGTCGTACAAATTTGTCGCCTCCTGCCTTGGTACATCAGAGCGCTTAATTGTCAGAATATCCTCTCCAGTCTCTTCAAGAACAGGGAAAGCTAAAATTTGCCACTGCTGATACTCTGTTGGAGGAGTATCCAGTACTCGATAACGTGTACGTTTGTAGTCTGTAGGTTCAGTCATTTGAAAATCATTTCTAAACAAATCCATGGATTCAGTAATTTGACCTCTTCTAAAGGCCTCCAAACTCAGCCCTTCGTCTGTCTTATAGTATTTTCGAGTTTCAAATTTAAGAAACCTTACTTGTGCACTCTCAGAATGCTTTAGATACAGTGATCGAACTTCTCCTACTTCCATATAGGAAAATAGCTGGTTGCTGGCTACTTCCTGCAGGCTGGGTAATCTCATGTCTCGAGTGTATCACAAGAACAGGCTAGAAATTTAGGGGAGTCACTTGGCCCCTTTTCCGCTTACACAACCTCATTTTGAATTGGGTTCTCAGCACAAAAAGTTAAAAGCGATTCAATGTTTGTTGCGATTTTGCGGTTAAAAGTTCGAAAAGTGTCCCGATGTGGTCCACAGACCAAAAAATGGTGTCTTGACAGAAATCGCCGCTCAATGAAGCGGTTTTGTCAGTTCTGGGGTGGGGATAACGCCCAAGCCATTGATAAATCGATCTTTTAGGAGCATAGTGGCAGGAGATTTCCCTTTTAGAATTCCTAACGAAATGGTTCGTTGGAGATTTGGAAAGGGAAAGGAATGGTAAAGAAGCGCCTAGCTTGGCAGCAAGAAAAGATTGAAGCCTTCAATGGACGAACACACATTGAGGAAATAATGGATTATTTCCCAAGTCTTGTTGAGTCGGCCACATGGTTTCACTCAGTTTGGCTTGCAAAGTGCCCGCGTTGTGAATGCACCAAAACTTATACTCTGGTTATTTCACCAAGTGGTCACTATCATTGCCTTGAGGCAAATGAAAGTGGAGATACTTTCGAATTGTTTTTGCACCTTTCAGAGTTTTCTTTGAAAAAAGCGCTTAGGCAATTTTGTCCCTGATAAGACCACCGATTGGATACGTCCTGTCGGTGGTTAACTATTTCCGCGCTTCTAAATAATTTACAAACAGTCTCTTACAAATCTCCAGGTGGCTCTAGATTAATAGGTATTTATTCTGGAAGAGTTGGTGCAGGAGAAATGGAAGCACAATTGGGTCTTGTTTGGAAACTCGGTGCGATACATGAGGTTATCGATGGGAATTCGATTGGAACTACAAGCTTTTAGCTTGGTAATTGAGTTTACGAGATATTAACAGATCTTGCGCAAACTGTTGATTTTATGTCAATTTGTCGTATAGTAAAGAAGACTTCGGTCACTAATTTTAATGCTTAGGGGCTCCCGTTCGGGAGTCCTTTTGGCTTTTAGAGCTTCGCCTTAATTGATTGATCGATTTCTCTTGGCCAGCAGATAAGTTCTCGAATTTTCTTTATGTCAAATATGGGGACACCGAGTTCGTGTAGTTCAGTTGAAACCTTGCCAGAAGTTGCAAATATTACGACTTTCTTATCATTATCAAGCAAGTGCTGCAGAGAAGACTGGAAATCACTATCACCACTCATCAGTATAAATGTGTCAAATTCTCCACTGTTCAGATCAGTGAACATGTCCTGACCAATCTCCACATCAAAATTGCACTTCTGCTCTTCTAGGAACCGAATTCCTTTGGCGTTCATTTCTTTGAGCTTTCCATTGAGGAAACTAACACTTTCAAGGTCGAGCTTGCTCAGAAGGCTCTTTTTTATGAAATCCCTTAAAAGATCAGGTGAATCTTCACTAATACTTGTAGTATCGATGTTTAGACGCATGTGCTTCACGGGCTTGGTTGAAACTTCGTATCCCTGACCTACTGCTTCCAAGTTACTTTCTTCAGATTTCTCGTTTCCACTAAGTGTGCCTGTATATAGCCGAACTTTTCCAACGGTGTCGAATGAGTCAAAAAGTTGCTTCATTCTTCCCAGATGAATGTGCCATTCGAATTTTCGTTGCCAGTGAAGGGCGTTTGCCCAGTCAATGTAGATAACGGTACGGTCCGAGAAAAGACCCTCTAACTCCTTGGTTCTCTTTGAAAAAATTTCGGAGAGTTTTTCAATTCGCTCCGTCTTTGGTGAAAACATATGTTTCGGATTATATCATGAATGAGAGGGTCTTATTTCCTGCATCAAAGAGGACAACCTACCTGGAGTTTTTGGCTCCTTTTCTGCTTAAGCCGCTTCATATAGAATTGGATTCTCAGCACAATACACCAAAAGGTGCTCAATATTTGCTGCGGTTTCTGGTGGAAAAGTTCGAAAAGTGTCCCGACGTGGTCCACATTAGGCCACTAGACAGCAAAACCGCTCAATGAAGCGGTTTTGCTAATTATGGGATGAGGATAACTATTTCGAGTTATTAATCGAATGCACTTACCACTACATTTATGAAAAAATCGCCCCTCCAGTAAATGGAGGGGCTGAATAATTTTAGTTTATTGCCGTCGCATTTGGAAGCCAAAGACAGTTAACGATAAGATACATGGAGCGGTTATTCCCCAGAACATAAAGACCACGCCAAGAGATTCGGTTACCTTCTCGAACACGTCAAATCGTTCACTCAGAGACAGAAAAAAGACGCCGAGTAGGAATGAGATTAGCATAATCGTGACGGAAACCCACTGAACCAAATTTCTAGTATTCTTTTTAGAAAGCACCGGAAATTTAACTGCAATTATGTAATGTGTTCCATCGGGGGTAATTTTAATATTAAAGAACTTAGATAACATAGATCCTCCAGTCGCCGACTTCCGCCAGCGATTTGATTGCTGACAGAGCCTCGAGTGGGCTGCTTCGTGAAGTATACATAAAAAGAAACAAAAACAAACACTTAGGCCAAAGAAAATGGTGTTGGAGAACTTTCCGTTGTACTTAGACCTGGTCCCTTTTCCGCCTACGCAACCTCATCTAGAATTGGGTTCTCAGCACAAAACGTTAAAAGAGGCTCAATGTTTGTTGCGGTTTTGCGGTTAAAAGTTCGAAAAGTGTCCCGATGTGGTCCACCAAAAAAGAAAGGAATCTGTTATACTACTAAACTAATGGACAAATCAGAGCCGACCATATTTTTATTCAAAAAAATGTGGCGTTTTTCAAAAGGAAATCGCCCTAATGTAGTGGCACTTATACTACTGCTAGCCCTTTCAAATGCAGTTGTACTACTGGATCCACTGGTTTTTGCTTGGTTTATAAACGAAGTGCAGGCAAATGGGGTAACTTACGATAATATTGTTAAACTTTCTTTAATATTATCTCTAACAATTGTAATTGAGTTTGTTTTTTGGATCTTCCATTCTTCGGGTCGCTACCTGGAACGTAATAACGCACTGTTTGCGAATATAAATTACAGACAATACCTATTAAAAGGGAGCCTCGATCTTGGAATGCAGTGGCACAACGATCGTGACTCAGGGGATACTCTAGATAAGATACAAAAGGCATCCAACGGAATGCGATCTTTTTCTTCCAGTTTGTTCAGGGTTTTTAAACTAGTTTTTGGCTTCCTCGGATCTGTAATTGTTCTCTACTTCTTCAACGTATACATAGCGGCTGGAGTTTTTGTAGCAACTCTCTTTGCGTTGTATGGACTCTCTCGCTTCGATAAAGTACTAGTCTCACAACAGCGTGACCTTAACAAAATGGGGAATAAAATATCTGCTGCTGTTTTTGACGTGATTTCCAACGTAACCACGGTATTAATTTTAAATATCCAAAAACCGGTAATGAAAAGGCTGGCCAAGCTGTTAAGAACCCCTGTTTCAAAGTTTTCCGATCAGGTAAAACTAACTGAAATAAAATGGTTTTCCGGGAGTATAGTTTTTGAATTTATCAAGCTTACCCCTTTAATTTTCTATCTGGTTTACGAATTGGAAAAGGGCTCTGTAATTGCGTTGGGAACTCTAACCGCTCTCTACATGTATCTGAACAGGATGGGAAACTCCTTCTTCTCCTTCGGTAACCTTTATGAAAACCTTCTCCTGTGGAGAGCTAACGTTGAAAATGCTAGCCAAATTGAAGAAAACATAGAAGAAAATAATTTAAAAACACCTTCTGAGATTGATAAGTCCTGGAAAACTCTCTACATTCGAAATTTGAACTTCTCTTACGATGGACTTCTTTCTGGAGAAGCCAAGCACCTAGACGGAATATCGCTGGTAATAAACAAAGGAGAAAGTATTGCATTCATAGGAGAGTCCGGATCTGGAAAAACCACGTTCCTTAAAATACTGCACGGTCTATACGCCTCAGCACAAGCAAACATAGCATTCGATGAGAAAGAGGTGTTTGAGACAAATTTCCAAAATATCACTTTGAAAACCATGCTGGTTCCTCAGGAACCAGAGGTGTTTTCTTCAACCATTAAAGAGAATATGACCTTGGGAGTATCCTACTCTGAGGCAGAGGTTGGAAAAGCCATAAAAATGGCTCAATTTGGCAACGTGGTTAAACAACTGCCCAAAGGACTAAAGTCAGTAATCAACGAACGGGGAGTGAACCTTTCCGGCGGCCAGAAGCAACGTCTAGCTTTAGCACGAGCGCTACTATTCTCTAAAAATAAGGAAATAATTCTTTTGGATGAATCAACAAGTTCGGTGGACTCTGAAAACGAGCAGAAAATCTACGAAAATATTTTTAAAGCATTTAAAGGTAAGCCCGTATTAGCTTCCATTCATAAAATGAATCTTCTTAAATACTTCGATAGGATTGTCATGTTTTCAGACGGTAAAATAGTTGATCAGGGGACATTCAATGAGTTACTCAGTAAAAACGCTAAGTTCAAAAAGAATTGGGATGAGTTCATTGAACTAGGCGAATAGGTAATACAAAAGCCAGACGCTTTCGTCTGGCTTGGTCGGGGCGGCAATTCTGGCCGCCCCTGTAGAACTTCTAGATACTTTGTGGCTGCCACACACCCTTAACCAGCAGTATCCAAGTATCGATGTGCAACTGCATGGAAGCATTGCCTCGACACAGAGTAGTCACTTGAAACTGCCCATTGCCCAAACCAATGATCGTAATACTCAGATTTTTACTCTCCGATGTAGTGGGGGTAAGACCAAAATTTATCCCTGAGTTGGGCACGAGCACGGCTTCGACGGAAGACACTTCTGAAATGTCCCAGTCTGAGTCAAACGCTAGTTTTTGGAATTCCTTACGTCGTATCCCAAAATCCCAAGGAGCACAGTTCGGGTCCAAATACCCCTCTCGAGACAGGAAAAGTTCTGCGCTCGAGGGGTGCTGCGATCCCTTGATGGGATCCGTTAATTTTACGGTCACCCCAGGTTGTTTTTTCTGGGCGCCCAGTAATGACTAGAGTTGCTTCGGCAAAAAGCTAGTGGTACATAGCCACTTTCAAATTTAATGTACATTTATCCTCCTGACCGCAGTCTCCCCGCAATCGGTTGATGTTGCCTACCTTATGGTAAGTATTAATATTATACCACAGAATGGACACTAAGCAAGTGAGAGCCTTAATACTTTGCTAGCAACTATCTGCTAAAATAATCACATGAACTATATACTTTTAATCATCGTCGGATTAGTTGCTTTTTTCCTGGGCCGAAGGCTTGGTAGAAGAGGTGCAACCCCAAATCAATTGAATAATATTCGAGAAAGTGCACACGAGGCACTCTCAAAAAGAACTGAGGATCGAAAAGAGGAAATTCTCAAGGAACTTAGATACCGAAAAGAATTAGATGATTGTAAGGGTACTGAAAAGGAGGGTGTTACTCGACTGGAGGTTGAAAAGTTACTCGATGTCTCAAATGATACTGCATTGAAATATTTAAACGAGTTAGAAGAGGAAGAAAAGGTACTTCAGGTTGGAGTAGGAAACCAAATATATTATATTTTGAAATAAAGGACACCTCCGCTAGGAGGTGTCAGGTGCTTCGTACTTTAGGGAAAATTCCCCTTCAAGAAAAGTTTCAAAGTCAGCGGGTAGATCAATAATAACCGCTAGCAAAGAAGCTACTCTCATGTCGACTATGCTCGTTTTTGTGGCACGTTCTTTTTTCTTTTGGTGTGTCATCCTACGCTTAGCCAAGTCCATAAGCTCAAGGGACTGTACGGCGGCAAAGAATGCTTCACATTCGTTGGCAAAACTTTCCTGCCGCAAATCCCAATCTAGTTCATAGATCATGCATTCAAGCGGAAAGTGTGTTTTGACTAAAATGATACTCTGGAATATGGCCTCGGCCTTTAACTCATTTCCTTCGCGTATGGCGCCCAGGGCATTTACACACTCGTAAACCAACTGATTCCCGTTGTCTAGTTGAAGATCCGGTACTATAAATGGAAATCCATGAAAAAACATACTACTCTCCCACGTTGCTCTCTATCTACTATACAGTATCTTGATATATCGACAAAATGTAGGACAATACTCCTATGAAAACACTAAAATGTTATGACTGTGATGAATCATTCGAAGCAGAAACTAGCACTGAAATGTTAAATCACTTTTACGGTCATTACATGAAGGAGCATGAGGATATTATTAAGGGAGGAAGCGAGGAAGATAAGAGCAATTGGATGAAGAAATTTAATAGCGATTGGAATAATAACTAAATATGAAAACATTTAAAATTGGAGAGGCATATAGTAGGGCATGGGCTAAGTTAGCAGAGAGGTTTTGGTACCTATCAGGACTTGCTGCTGCAATGTTTATAATAATGGCACTAACTACAGGAGAAGGTGCACTTTATACAGCACTATCATACATAATCTTCGGAGGTTTCATTGCGATGCTTTTAAGAAACTATGATGGAAAGACTGTTGTATTTGATGATCTCTTCTCGATTGATAATAGATGGATCTCATTTACCTTCACTTCACTTATAAAAGGAATGTGTATCCTAGTTGGATTGTTACTATTCATTGTTCCAGGAGTATATCTTGCGATACGATGGATGTTTGCAGAACTTCTAGTTATCGACAAAGGAATGCGTCCAATGGAAGCACTTAAAGCAAGTTCAGAGATGACAAAAGGGAATATGTGGAAGCTTCTTTGGTTCTTCATTCTAACAATACTTACTATCCTAGCAGGAGCGGCACTACTGTTTGTAGGAATCTTCCCTGCAATGGTTATCATGACTTTTGCAATGATAAGTGTTTACCGACAACTAGATAGAAATTAGTAAGCTTTGCAAGTTAACTACTCCACATGTGGATTGCAAACTCTTGTATATCACTCATTATATACAAGCACCCAAACGTGGTGATTAACAATTAAGAAAAATGCCATGCCAGCAGAAAACGACAACATGGAAGCAGAAGGAGCAGAAGAAACAGAAGCTCCTGAAGCAGCTCCCGCAGAAGAAGAAGCAGAATAGCTTCGAACAAGCCCCGCTCACGCGGGGTTTTGTTTTATCCACAGTTTCAATGTAAAGAATCCTTTACATGGTATTATTTACAAATGGTTGATCAAAAACTAACGACACTACTAAGAAAGGTACGTTCCGCCACAGAAGTTACCCAAGAGCAGTTGGCTGAGACTGTTGGTGTTTCGCGACAAACGATAATTTCAATTGAAAAAGGAAATTACACCCCCTCAGTAGCGCTAGCATTAAAAATCGCCAAGAGTTTTGGCACTAACGTTGAAGATATATTTATTTATGAAGGATAATTTGATTATAGAAATAGGTTTTGGACTTTTGTTGGCAATATTTGTGGGAATACTAACTTATGCAAATGAGGCTTGGATGCCTGGAATGGAAACAATGCTTACCCTTTCATTAATAGTTGCATCTTTCGGTGTTTTTGCAGTCTTTGTATGGAAAGAACGCCATGGTGATGAAAGAGAACAACTAATTCGATTTGTATCTTCAAGAGTTGCTTTTCTTGCAACAGGAGTAGTCCTGATAACAGGAATAGTGGTAGAGACCCTCACTAGCTACATGCCTAGCCCATGGTTAGGACTGGCCTTAATAGTTATGGTGGGGGCAAAAATTATTGGACAAGCCTACGGGCGTAAAAAATATTAATATGAAAGGAATAATAATTGCAGGAATAGTTATAGTAATTGCAGGTGGATGGTACTTGGTATCCTCAAAAGATGCTGCAAAGGAAGGTGTGATGATGGAAGATGGTCACAAAGGCGATTCTATGATGGAGGGAGATGAAGTGATGATGAAAAAAGAGGATGATTCCATGATGATGGAGGGAGACAGTATGATGATGAAGGCCTTCCGTGGAGAGGTTATCTCAGGGGCACTGCTTGAATATAGCAGTGAGGACTATAAAAAAGCATTGGCGTCAGAGCGCCTTGTGGTTCTGTACTTCTACGCAGATTGGTGCCCTCTTTGTAAGATCGAGTTCGAAGATACAAAGAAAGCCTTTAAGGATCAGGATATAGACAACGTTGTTGGTTTCCGTGTGCACTTTAATGATGGTGCTACCACAAAAGAAATGGAAAATCTTGCACGAGAGTACGGCGTAGCGTACCAACACACAAAAGTATTCATTAAAAACGGAGAGCGCGTTCTTAAATCGCCAGAAACATGGGGACTTGAGCGATACAATGAGGAAATTACTAATAACTTAAAATAATATGTTGGGATCTGAAATAACCTTAATAATCGCATTCGTTGCAGGAATAGTTTCTTTTCTATCTCCGTGTGTGCTGCCGATAATCCCAGGATTCTTAGCGTATCTAACAGGAACGTCGGCGTCCGAAACTCCTAAAAGAAGCCAGATATTGATTCATAGTGGTCTTTTTGTCCTCGGCTTCTCACTAGTTTTTGCAGCCCTTGGAGTTCTATTGAATACAGTACTTGAAAGTTCAGCCTACGACACACAAATATGGCTCTCCCGAATTGGTGGAGTGATAATTATCTTCTTTGGACTATTCCTTATGAAGTTAATACGGATTCCTTTCTTAGAAAGAGCACACACGATAAACGTAGTAGGGAAGTTTAAGTCACGGCATTTCACCTCACTACTCTTTGGTGGTGCCTTTGCAGCAGGGTGGACACCTTGTGTGAGTGCAGCCCTTGGTGCAATTCTAGGATTAGCTGCAACTAGTCCAAACGTAGCCTTCTGGTTATTGATGTCATACTCGTTCGGTCTTGGAGTTCCTTTCCTAATTATAGGATTCTTCGCATCAGACGCCGGGAGGTTGATAAACAGGTACGCAAAGTCATTAACTTACGTAAATATGGTATTTGGTGCGCTTCTAATCGTTCTGGGTGTATTAATCTTCACTCAAGACTTAGCACAACTTGCTAATTTCGAAGTACTTAACAAAGTTCTACTAAACTAGTATGAAAAAGTATTTACCGCTTGTTTTCGTTCTAATTCTGATCGTAGGTGCAATAGGGTTTTTACAGAAACCCAGGGTGGATGTTCAAGCAATTGCAAAAGAAGCTGAAATTGTATTTGTTCCTGAAGAAAATGGTGCGTTGAAGATAGATATGCCGTCTACAATTGAAGATAAGGCAGCTAAATACAACAGAGCGCGTGAGATAACAAACCCCGCTGGGTTTATCAACTCAGAACCCTTTCAATTGGCAGACGTCATCGGAAAGCAGGTGATTCTTTTAGATATTTGGACGTATAGCTGCATTAACTGTCAGCGAACACTTCCTTACATTACTGAATGGGATGCTAAATACCGAGATGACGGCCTCTTAGTTGTAGGAATACACTCCCCGGAATTCGATTTTGAGAAAAAACTGGAAAACGTCCAAACTGCCGTGGACAAGTGGGGAATTGAGTACCCAGTAGTTCTTGATAATGACTTCGGCACTTGGCACGCATATAAGAACAGCTACTGGCCACGGAAGTATCTTATCGACATCGATGGTTTCGTCGTATACGACCATATTGGGGAAGGTAGCTACAATGAGACGGAAATGAAGATTAAAGAGCTCCTGGAGGAGCGTGCGGTGAAATTAGGCGAGTCTGTGCAGGTTGATGCATCGTTAAGTAACTTTGTAGTAGCGGAGGCTGCTACTGACCTAGTTCCAAGAAGTCCTGAAGTATATTTCGGTGCATGGCGAAATTCTACATTTGGTAATGGTGAACCTAGAACAGAAGGTGGGTTTGAGTTAGAAATACCAACTGAGATAGATAAAAACATCTTTTACCTTGGTGGTCCCTGGAATATACACCGGGAATATGCTGAAAACGCAGAAGGAAACGCCCGCCTTATCTATCATTACAGTGGAGATAAGCTATTTATGGTAGCGGGTTCTGCAAATGGCTCTACCATACAAATATACCAAGACGGGAAGCCTATAGGAGATGCTGCTGGATCTGATTTGGACTCCAACGGAAGAGTTCATGTTAAAGAGGAGAAATTGTATAAGCTAATTGATAACCCAGATGGTGCAGGAGAGCATACTCTTGAAATTATTATTCAAGATCCTGGTATAAACATCTTCACGTTCACCTTCGGATAGTCTGATATAATAAATATATTATTAAATATATATTAGTCGCATGATACATTCAAAAATTAAGAGTCACGGACCATTAGTTGGTCGTGTACTACTTGCTTTATTATTTCTAGTTAGCGCATTTGGAATGCTAACTAACTTTGCAGCAACAGTTTCGTACTTTGGTTCAATTGGTATTCCAATGGCAACTATTGCAATGCTTGTTGTTCTTGCAATGAAGATTGGAGGAGGACTTATGGTTGCCCTTGGAGTTCACGCAAGGGAAGGAGCTATGATTCTTATCCTGTTCACTTTAGGAACAATTCTATTTGCACATTTAGGGGCAGGACAGATGATCCCAGCACTTAAGAACTTGGCAATAGTAGGTGGGTTGCTACTAGTAGCAGCACACGGAGCAGGGCCAATGTCTCTTAAGGACAAGTGCCCATGTCCTAGATGCAAGGGTTCTAAAATGTCAGCAGCCGGAGGAGTTTGCAACTGTGGATTCTGCGAAGCATGTCTTGCTGCAAAGAAAGACGGTGGAACTTGTGAGGTAGAGGCCTAAAGGTAGATTCGTAGGAATTGCACAAAAATACAACTAAAGGACAAAATATGTTTACACCTAGCGCCCAAATGGCACCGGGTGTCCTTTAGTTTTGGGCTTGTTGTATAGTTTCTCTATTACTTGCGACGCTCTTTTGAGGGGCTTATAATCAGGGAACTTACGCTCTTTTTGTCCTTTCTTTTCAGCCTAATAAATTCAAAATGAGTGCCTTTACTAAATTCCTATTGATTGCAGCAGCCATAGTCTTAATACCGAATTCTGCCTCTGCAGATACATTGCCCCTGGGCGTAATTGAGCGCTCCTCCTGTGGCACTACAAGTGTTGATATCCAAAGCTCCGGTGCCGGAATGATGCAAGGCTTTACTCCACTTACCACATCAAATGCAAGAGTTAGTGCTATAAACGCAGTGGAAAACTGTGCCGTTGTAGAATGGGAAAGCTCAGCTCCAGCTGCCACAATGGTTTTGTACGCTGAGTTGGCAGGTGAGCCTGTTCCGATTGACCTTTCAAAAGAAGGTTTTGGATATTCTACATTCACTACTCAAAACAACGCAGGTGTTGCTAATCACACAGCTATTCTGAAAGATTTAGAGCCAGGAAAGGCATATTCATATCGTCTTGTAACGCGAGCACATCCTTCTGCAATGCCTGTAATTAGTGACCCTCTTGTTTTTATCACAGGTCAAACTTATGTAATCCCTGTGGTTGTAAAGCCAGTTGTCGTATCTCCAGTTGAAAAACCTGCTGTAGTTGTTCCGGTAAAGCCAGTGGAGGTTAAAACAGTTCCTGCGGCAGTTACAGCAGCCACTGACGCCATAGGAGATAAGTCAAAAGAAGGAGAGTTAGTTTCTTTCTTTGGTAAGTTTAAGCCAGACATGAGTCGTCTAAGTCTTTCTTCGAGTATTGGTTTGTTTGAAAAGGATAAGTATATTGTTCCACTGCTTTTCGTAGCTCTACTACTATATTTAGCATATAGATACATACTTCCAACGATTAAGATTGAACTAAAAAACCCTGTTATGTATTGGCTTATCGGTTCAATAGTTCTAACAGTGGGTTCAGCGGCGATGATGTACTACTACATTACCTTAGTTGGTATTGCAGTGTTCTTGGCAGTAATGGCTTGGTATTTACTAAAAAGTGTAGGAGATGAGGAGCATCCTGTGCAGCCAAAACTACTGGAGACTAAGAACGCAAAAGACAAGAGAGGACAGTAGTGCTATGCTCCTCCAATGAGCTTTAAGAAAAACAAAGAAGATTTTAACTGCGAAAACTGCGGGGAGTCCGTAGTTGGTAATGGATACACCAATCACTGCCCTAAGTGTTTGTTTTCAAAGCACGTAGACGTTGATCCGGGAGATAGGAAAGAGACCTGCCACGGCCTTATGAGCCCCATACAAGTGCTAGCAGCGGGGGATTCATATATACTGGTTCATAAGTGCGTAAAATGCGGACACACAAAGAGAAACAAGATGTCCGTTACAGATAATATTGAGGCGGCAGTAGAAATTGCACGAAAAATAGCTGAAAAATAATGAGCAAAGAAAACGACTATATATACACAATACATAAAAGTGTTGGAGAGACTCCGTTGCAGGCGATTGAAAAATCTCGTGAGGAACGGAATTTTCCTCTCAGTTTAAAGATGGCATATGCCGGCCGACTTGATCCTATGGCTGAGGGTAAGCTGCTAGTGCTAACGGGCGAGAAGTGTAGAAGGATAAAGGAGTTTTGGAATTTGGATAAAGAATATAAAGTTTCCATCGTTTTAGGACTTTCAAGTGATTCTCATGACGTTCTTGGTAAATTAACTTACAAAGATGAGATTGAAGAAATTGAGGAAGAGAGAATCCGAAAAACTTTAAAATCATTTACAGGGAAATACTCTTGGCCATACCCAGTTATTTCCTCAAAGCCTGTAAATGGTAAGCCTCTCTTTCAATGGTTTCTTGAAGGGAAGTTAGATGAGATTGATACTCCAGAATCCACTGGAGAAGTATTTAAAATTTCTGTTACTGGCGTTAGGAGTATAAAACCAGAAGAACTGAAGAAAAGAACGTTAGAAAAAATTCACGCCCTTGCGATAGTTACAGATGAATCAAAACGTCTTGGAAGAGACTTCAGACGCCATGAGGTTATAGACTCATGGAATACCTGGTCTAAAACGAGTGAAAATGATCTCCAGGTAATTGATGTTGTGTGTTCAGCGAGTGCTGGAACGTATATGAGGACCTTAGCGAACGAGGTTGGAAAGAAATTAGGAACTGGCGGTTTAGCGTTAGAGATAAATAGAACAAAAGTAGGAAAGTATAAATGGGGGATTTGGTGGAGGCAGTTTTAAAGACCGGGGTTGTGAATTCCCGGCCTTTAGGCGTTTTAGATGGCTATTGGATGTCAGAATGGGTGCAATGTTTTCCACACGTTGTGGGACCCAATAAGGACTGCTGCAACCGGGAAAACGTAACTCCAGAAACCCCAAGCTTTTGGTAATTCCATAAATGGTACGTCTTGTAGATAAATTCCACCAAATAATCCGGCAGACGCCACCACCGCAAAGATAAAGAGTCGTAGGAACCAATCGGTAATCATGTCCATCATGATGTTCCCGCCGTCGTCCTCTTGATCGACGTCTTGGACAGTGGTATTGAGCATGGCATAGCCAGCCATATGAACCAACGACCCAACGAGAGCCATCTGGAACAGAACTGAAAATATAGTTTCGTACATTTAGTCTCTCCTTGGTTGTGCCTTAACGTACAGGCCTAGAATTTACAGTGCAACAGTACGGCGGAAAAGTCAAAGACCGGATTGTCACTCCGGTATTTTCTATTCTATCTATCTGCAAGCGGCACAGTGATCTCAAAACACTTCCACAGAATCCACGGAGACTCGTGAAGTTTAAGAAATTGTGCTGTTTGGGATTCCTCACAAGCCTTCTCGCTTTCATAATAAACAGGGTCGTCCGCGAGATAGTTGGTAACCTCATAATTAAACCCGCCGCTTGGATGAAAAATGGCTTGTAGGAGAATCCAAGAAAATACGGTCGACTGTAGTGGATCCATTGTACGTTCCTTTGCGTTTGGATGTCTGGAGGAACCCTACAAGAGACACTTTAAAATGTCAAAACTAAACCCTCTTCCCAGGCCACCTCACATATATTGAAGGAACCAGTAGTAGTGTAATGATTGTCGCAAACGACAGACCAAACATTAGAGCGTAGGCTAGTGGTACCCAAAGGGCCGCAACAAAGAGAAGAGGAACCATTCCTACTACTGTAGTAAGTGCTGTTAATAGAACCGGTCGTAATCTAGCGGCAGAAGCATTAACTACAATCTCTTGCATTGTCTTTGTGGTTCCATGTTTTCGTCTTTCCTTGTTAATTGTATCGATAAGGATGATGGAGTTATTTACCACAATACCTGAAAGTGCGATGAATCCCATAATTGAAGGGAAGGATAGTGGAGTTCCAGTAATCATTAATCCTGCGAACACTCCAATTAATGAAAGCGGAACGATCATAAGAACGTAGGTGGCAAAACGGAAGGAGTTGAACTGCAATACTAAAATAGCAAACATGCTTATCAAACCAATGATGAGTGCTGTAAACATGTCTTTAAAAGATTGGTCTACGTCTTCACTTTCACCTCCGTATGAAATACGCACTCCTTCTGGTATTAAACTTGAGGCCATTTTTGCTTTAAGTTCCTTTGTAACTATTAGTGCATTACCTCCTTCACCTATACGACTAGAAACTGTAGCGATTCTTTCTCCTTCTTTGTGTACTACTGATGCTCGACTTGGTTCAACTGGCACATCAATAAAGTTTGATAGTGGGAATGTTCCTTGTTGAGTAGTAATGTTCACTCTTGTTAGAGATTCAAGCGTTGTGTTGTTTGTATTAAAAGCACCGGAGTGTGTTCTGAACACCAATTTCAGCCTCCTTAAGTGAGTTTTTGGCATTTTGCGTTGAAAGAGAAAGTACCTCCTGTCTTTGTGCAAGAGTTCCGCCGGAAACTTTACTGAGATTGGCTTTGGGTTGTGCAACACCTGCAAGTTCTGATGCGTTTTCCATTGCAGCGATTATTGTGCCAGCAGAAACAATTCCCGAAACTTACAACCCTTTTCCAGCAGATACTAATCCCGCAGGTGATAAAGTGACGCTGCGAGTAAAGGTTTCTCCTTCTACTGCATCCGCACTTACTAGGATTATTCTAGTAACTGCTAGTACTATAAGTAGTGAAATAGCAAAAAGCGCTACTTTTGCTGATTTGTTCCAGTATCGACGTGCAAATACACGGATTTTTAAAAATTTAAACATGCCAATTTATACCACCAGAAGACTTTTGGGTCAACGATTTGCAGTAATATGTATTCAATATACAATTACTTCATGTTAAAAAAATTCCTTTTAAAGAAAATGATGAAGTCGCAGTTAAAGAACATGCCTAAAGACCAGGCAGATATGATTAGCACAATGGTTGAACAAAATCCTGAATTGTTTATGAAAATAGCAAAAGAAACTCAAGCACTAGTTAAAGGAGGGAAAGATCAGATGGTTGCTACCATGGAAGTGAGCAAGAAGTACGAGAAGGAGTTGAGGCAGATGATGCAATAATTTGACAGAGTCCCATATTGTTGCCTATCTTAAATAGGTGTTTGACAATTTATACCCACCTGCTATTCTTTTCGAAGTAGTAGTCAGCTTGCTGATTGCTACTACGGTGACTTTTTCAAGTCTTTGACTCGAAATGGCCACCGTGGAGTTTGACTCTCCGGAGTTAAATTCCACGGTGTCCGTTTTGGAACTAGATCTCCGGATTTAGGAAAGAAATGAACACCACTGAAAAATGCCAGCTTGCTGGTATTTTTCATGTCTGGGTAAAAAGTTGCACACTTGCTTTAATACGGTATATTTTGACTATCACTAGATAAAGGAAACGTTATGGAATGGTGGTATTGGGCTGGGATTGTTCTTTGGCTAATTACTGGGTACTTGGCGGTCTGCACATTTACTGCAACGATGAAAAATCAGGGCCGCTGGACTACTGATCACTACGGACCGTGGGATTATGCAACGATAGGTCTTTGCACCTATTTGGGCCTTGTAACACTGCTGATGGTCGCCTGGGGTTTGTCCGGCTTGCCCAAGTCTGAGGTCAAACATAGCTGGAAGCCATGGTAAAATACGTGCGCGGCGGACTAACCATTCGCCGCCACACACTTTTAAAATATGTCACTATCAATAGGAATCGTAGGATTACCAAACGTCGGAAAGTCGACGCTTTTTAATGCACTTACCAAAAAGGCAGTTGCTGCTGAAAACTTTCCATTTTGTACAATAGATCCTTCTGTTGGAGTTGTAGCCGTTCCTGATGTTCGATTAGACAGACTTTCAGAAATGTCTAACTCCGAAAAAAAGATTCCTGCTATTGTTGAATTTGTAGATATTGCAGGATTAGTTAAGGGAGCATCCGAAGGAGAAGGTTTAGGAAACCAATTTCTTGCAAACATTCGTGAAGTTGATGCAATTGCACAAGTTGTACGAGTGTTCGAAGATGAAGATGTAATGCATGTTCACGGTGCAGTGGATCCGGTTCATGACATTGATATTATAAACTTAGAGTTGATTTTGGCTGACACTCAAACAGTTACTAAGCGAATTGGAAGTATAGAGAAAGAAGTTCGAGCAGGAGACAAAGACGCTTTTATTCTAAAAGAAGCACTGGAGAAGATTTTAATACAACTAGAAGAGGGAAAACTGGCACACGGAACACATTTATATGAAAAAGAAATTGAGCAAGTTAGGGGACTTCATCTATTAACAATGAAGCCTTTTATGTATGTTCTTAACAAAAAGAACGCGGGATTCAACATTCACGAGCATGAAGGGGATCGCTGGGACGCTCTAAAGAGTTTTCTTGAAGATTCAGGGGCATTTTGGGTTGAGGTTGATGCTGGAGTAGAAGATGAACTTAAAGAATTTGAAGGGGATGAGTGTATGGAGTTTCGTCGTGACCTTGGTGTTATTGAAAGCGGAGTAGATGAGCTCATTAAAACAGGTTACGCGCTTCTTGGTTTGATTTCGTTTTTCACTACAGGAGAGAAAGAAACTCGTGCGTGGACTATTAAAAAGGGAAGTTCAGCGCCAGTTGCAGCCGGTGCCATTCATACTGATTTTCAGAATAAATTTATCCGAGCTGAAACTATTATGTGGGATGAGTTAGTTCCGCTTGGTTCTTGGAGTGCAACAAAAAGTGCTGGGAAAGTTCGAACCGAAGGAAAAGAGTATATTGTTCAAGATGGCGATGTTATGGAGTTTTTGCATTCCTAGTGTACGATTAAAGTATTAATTCTTAAAATAATTTTATGAAAGTAACACCAAAAGATTTCTTCCTGTGGGCTGGAGCAATGTTTGCTCTCTACTTCTCCGTTGGAAGCTTTATGGCTCTAATGTTTGAATACATTGACCGCCTAGTTGGAAATTCAGCTGTAATAGGTGCTGATCCATATTCAGGAGGAATGACCTTTGCTATAGCTAGTTTAATAGTACTGTTCCCAGTGTATATCGTACTTACGCGTATTCTTCAAAAGGATATCCGTCGTGATTCAGACAAAAAGGAGTTATGGGTACGTCGCTGGTTAATCATCCTAACTATCTTTGGTGCAGGAGTTGCTTTAATTATTGATCTTATCGTCCTAATTAACACATTCTTAGGAGGAGAAGTCCTTACCGCTGCATTCCTACTTAAAATACTAACCGTATTTGTCCTCTTTGGTGGTGTTTTCTACTACTACATACAAGACGTTCGTGGTGTATGGGAGGCTAATGAGAGAAAATCAAAGAGAATTGGTTTTGTAGTATCTGCAATTCTTGCGGTTTCAATCGTTGCCGGCTTCTTTATCATGGGATCTCCTCAGACTCAGAGAGAGCTGCGATTTGACGCTCAGCGTATTGAGAACCTACGAATGATTCAGAATGAAGTTACTTCATATTACCGAACTGCTGAAAAGCTTCCGGCATCCCTAGAAGTTCTTAAAGATCCTCTGGTAGGTAGTTATATCGAAAGTGATCCAGAAACTGGAGACGCTTACGAATATTCAGTTACAGGACCATTAACCTTTGAGGTTTGTGCAACCTTTAACCTTCCGCTTACGGAAGTTAAGTCTGACGCTGTAAGTCAGGGAGATTGGAGGATAAAAGAACTACAAAGAACGGCTCAGGATTGGGCGCACGAGGAAGGACGCGTTTGTTTTGAAAGGGAAGTTGATCCAGATAGGTTGAAACCTTCGTTGTTCTAGCGTGATATGCTGTTTGTATGAATGAGGATACGAAACAGATTCTTGAAATAATTACTGATATTCAAGAGAATATGATGACGAGGACTGAAGGTTCTGCAATGAAAACTACTTTGCAAGATAATATGCGCGATATGGAGCGCCGCTTAATGTCTGAGATACGCGATATACGAGCCTATTTAGAATATTTGAAAGAGAAAGTGAATAATATGTCTGGATACGCTAAAGAACTTGATCCCTTATTTGAGCGTGTTGCAAACATCGAGAAACATCTCAATATTGCATAAGAAAACAACCGGTTAAGTCGGTTGTTTTCTTGTACCTACCTTTAGAGCCTGATACTATTAACTTTCATGAAAAAGTTCGACCACACAAAGATTGAAAAGAAATGGCAGGAGAAATGGCAGGAGAGCGGTATATACAAAACTGATTCGGATTCTACTAAACCAAAGGCTTTTGTACTTGATATGTTCCCATATCCTTCAGGGGAGGGTCTTCATGTTGGACACCCAAAAGGATACATCGCAACAGATGTATACTCTCGTTTTAAAAAAATGGCAGGCTTTGAGGTTCTTCACCCAATGGGGTGGGACGCTTTTGGGTTACCTGCTGAAAACTATGCGATAAAAAACAAAGTACATCCAAGAGTTGCCGTTGAGAAGAATATAGATACCTTTAAAGGACAGTTAAGTAAATTAGGATTTAATTACGATTGGGATCGTGAAATTAATACAACCGACCCTGAATACTATAAATGGACTCAATGGATCTTTCTTCAGTTATTTAAAAAAGGGTTAGCTTTTGAATCAAACGAACCTATCAACTGGTGTCCTAGTTGTCAGACAGGACTTGCAAACGAAGACCTAGAAAGTGATGGGACGTGTGAGCGGTGTGGCTCTGTTGTTACTAAGAAACCGATGCGTCAGTGGGTGCTTCGTATTACAGACTACGCTGATAGATTATTGGACGATCTTTCAATTTTAAAAAAATGGCCAGAACACATTAAGGAATCTCAAAGAAATTGGATAGGGAAAAGTGAAGGAGCTGAAATTGAGTTTTCTATTAAGGATAGTGAAGAAAACATAAAAGTATTTACTACACGTCCTGATACTCTGTTTGGTGCCACATATATGGTGCTCTCGCCCGAACATGAACTTCTTAAGAACTTATCGTTTGAAAATACTGAGGAAGTGGGGGAATATGTTGTAACTTCTGCAAACAAGAGTGAGATTGATCGACTAGATGCTACTAAGGAAAAAACTGGAGTTGAACTTAAAGGGGTTAAAGCAATTAATCCTGCAAACAATGAAGAGATTCCCATCTATATTGCAGATTACGTATTAGCACACTACGGAACAGGAGCGATTATGGCGGTTCCCGCACACGACGAGAGAGACTACGAATTCGCTACTAAGTTTGGGGTTAAAATACGGCAGGTGATAATTCCATGTACAGATGACACTTTAAACCCACCACAGGAAAACATGGAAGAAGTGGAGCGCGAGACTGTAATTGTATACCTAAAAGATAACTCCACTGGAAAATATGCTGTTCTTGATTGGCACGGAACTCTCGAGGGTATAACCACCGGAATAATGGGAGGTATTGAAGAAGGCCAAACTCCTGAAGAGGCCGTACTTGCAGAAATCGAAGAAGAAAGTGGAATTACAGACGTCACAATCACTAAAAAGTTAAACTGGATTACTGCTGCGAGATACTGCGCCTCCCATAAAGGACAAAACCGATGTGCATTTGCACACACATTCCTAGCTGAAGTAGATCATCTTGATTCTCAAAAAGAAGTCGATGAGAAAGAGAAGTCTTTACATACATTAGAATGGGTGGAGAAAGAAGAAGTTCTGAATCGATTAACTCCAGATCATCAAAAAGCCATCTGGACACAGCTTGAAACAGAGACCCCAACAACTGAGTGTGGAATGCTCATGAACTCAGGAGAGTTCAACAAGATGGATAACGAAGAAGCAAAACTAAAAATAACCGAATCAGTTGGTGGAAAAATGACAAGTACATATCGATTGAACGATTGGGTGTTTTCGCGCCAGAGATACTGGGGTGAACCAATCCCCATCATTCACTGTGAAAAATGTGGACCTGTTGCAGTACCTGAATCCGACCTTCCTGTGCTTCTTCCAGAAGTTGAAAACTACGAACCCTCAGGAAATGGTGAGTCCCCACTTGCTAGCATTGAAGAGTGGGTAAATACAACGTGTCCAGAATGTGACGGCCCTGGAAAGCGCGAAACTAACACCATGCCTCAGTGGGCAGGGTCTTCTTGGTACTACATGCGTTTTATCGACCCTAAGAATAGTGAGGTATTCGTAGATCCAACAAAAGAAAAGAGGTGGATGCCCGTGGATGTTTACGTTGGGGGAGATCACGCGGTGCGTCACCTAATCTACGCTCGTTTTTGGCATAAGTTCTTGTTTGATTTAGGAGTGGTAAGTACTGAAGAGCCCTTTGAACGTTTAGAGTTTCTTGGATTCATTTTGGCTGAAGACGGTAGAAAGATGTCTAAGCGTTGGGGTAATGTAATTAACCCAGATGAAATAGTTAAAACAAATGGAGCTGACGCACTAAGAGTCTACGAAATGTTTATGAGTCCGTTTGAAAACACTACCGCCTGGAGTACAGATGGCCTTGTTGGCTCTCAACGCTTCCTTGAGAGGGTTTGGAAGTTACAAGACTCAATTACTGATACTTCTAATGAAGCGACTTCTCGTGAGCTTCACAAGACAATTAAAAAAGTAGGGGAAGATATTGAAGAATTTAAATTCAACACTGCAATTGCACAGATGATGATCTTCTTAAATACGGCTTCAAACGGAATTACTAAAGATGAGTACAAAACGTTCCTACAATTACTCTCACCATTTGCACCACACGTAACTGAAGAGCTCTGGAGAGAAGTGTTGGGTAATGAAAATTCTATACACGTTGCAGAGTGGCCTAAATATGATGAGAGTAAGCTGATTGAAGAGAATGTAATTATTGCAGTTCAGATATCTGGAAAGGTACGAGGAGACGTAGAAGTTTCCATAGATTCCTCAGAGGAAGAAGTTATGGCTGAAGTTCAAAAAAGCGAAAAACTTACCAAGTGGATTGAAGGAGAGCCTAAAAGGGTAGTGTTTGTTAAAAACAGGTTGATAAACTTGGTTTTCTAGAAACTGTTGACATACATCCCAGTATGTGGTTATATACCTCTGCGTAGGAGTTTTACCAGAGAATTTGACGTTATACCAGTTCTGTGATAAAACTGTTCTACCAATTCAGATATGACAAATATACGAATTACATTTAAACCTAAACAAGTAGCCTCACGTCTAGTGAGCGTTATTGAAAACGACCGAGCACAAGACGTTCTAAAACGTCGTTACGGTCTTACAACTAATACCTCAGTGGAAACACTTGAGTCTGTTGGTCAGTCTTACGGTATTACAAGAGAACGTGTACGTCAGATTGAGAACCACGCTATAAAGGCTATACAGAAATCAGATCAATATAAGGAATTCACTACTTCTTTTAAGGAGCTTTCTGATGCAATTGATGCCCTTGGTGGAATTGCACCCCAAGGAGAATTTCTTTCAACTTTAGCTAAAAGCCAAGTGGATCAAAACCATCTTCTTTTCCTACTAACAGTAGGTGAAGGATTCAACAAAAAGAAGGAGGGTGGAGATTACGTACATCATTGGTACCTAGATGAAGCACACGCCAAAAGTGTAAGGGACGCAATTTCAAACCTACACTCAACTCTTACAAACGAAATCGTACTTCCAGAGGATGAGATTGTTTCTCAATACCAAGCAGAGCTTTCAAAGGCCAAAATTACTCAAGAAGATTCAGAAAAGATTCTAAGATGGCTTTCCATCTCAAAGAAAATTGCACGAAACCCTCTTGGAGAATGGGGACGATCAACTTCGCCTTCAGTTCGTGTTAAGGGAATGCGAGACTTTGCATATCTAACACTTAAACGAAATGGATCTCCACTTCACTTTTCAGAAGTTGCAAAGCAAGTTGAAAGCCTATTCGGCCGAAAAGCACACGTTGCTACAACTCACAACGAATTAATTAAAGATGCACGCTTTGTACTGGTAGGAAGAGGGCTTTACGCACTTTCCGAATGGGGATACTCAAAAGGTGTAGTTAAGGATGTAATCCGAGAACTTCTTGAAAAGAACGGATCAATGACACGAAAAGATATAATCGATATGGTAAAGAGAGAACGTTATGTTAAGGACAATACTATTACGGTAAACCTTCAAGACACTGACACCTTCACTCACCAAGAAGACGACACTTACTCACTAGTATAAACAAAAAACCGGCACAGACCGGTTTTTTGTTTGCAATAGTAATGTATTATTAAGCCAATGGCATTTTCGCTCAAGTTTGAAAAACCTGGTTATTTAGGACTTCCTTATTGGCCGTTGGTACTAATTGCCTTTGCCTTTGCAATGTACTACTGGCTTTCAACCGCACCTGAATTATTCAGTGCTGTTTTGCTTTGGCTATTTATTTTCTCACCCTTCGTTTTGCCACCACTACTTCTTGCTATGCTATGGCTAGAATGGCGAGGTTATGTTCGTGCTAAATATATTTCTGAGCAAACTCCAATTCTTCTTGAATTTAAAATTCCTCAACATATTTTTAAAACACCTAGTGCCATGGAGCAGGTTTTTGCTGGAATGCATGTTGGTCCAGGCGAGTCTACTTTTATCGCTCGCTGGATTAATGGAAAGGTTCGACCGTGGTGGTCTTTTGAAATCGTATCAATTGAAGGAGAAGTGCATCTCTACGCCTGGACATGGAAACAGTTCAGGAGTTTGGTAGAGACTCAATTCTATTCACAATATCCGGATCTTGAAATTCACGAAGTTGAAAACTACACCGACGGTGTTCATTTTGAAAAAGGAAAGAACGTTGTCTTCGGTGCCGAATTTTCTTTAGGTAAAGCAGATGCATATCCAATAAAGACATACATTGACTTCGAACTGGATAGGGATTCGAAAAAGGCAGAGCAAATTGTTGATCCAATCTCTAGTGTTTTTGAGAAGCTAAGTGCCATTGGCGAAGGTGAGCAAATGTGGATACAGATTCTAATTCGCCAAAACAAAGGAGCAACCACTCGTGATGTTTTTTGGTTTGGAAAAGAAAAAACTTGGCAAGAAGAAGCACAGGCTGAGATTGATAAAATATATGAGGATGCAAAGCCTAAGAAAAAGGCATCCATTGACGAAGAAGATGACGGATATCCTCAACTTAAACCAGCACAAATTAATCAAATCAAGGCACTGGAGCGCAGTATAGATAAACCAGGGTTTGACGCAGGTATTCGGGGAATATATATAGCACGCGAAGGAACTTTTGATGGTACAAGGATTGCCCCCTTCCTTAGTATGTGGAACTCCTTTAATACTGGGACTTTGAATAAAATTAATCCTGGCGGTCCTTGGCACACATCTACTGATTATCCGTGGGAGGATTTTGGAGGGAGAACTTCGGATCGTTTCTCAATGGAGGCCGTGGATGCATATCGTAGACGGAGCTTTTTCCATGGACCTTATGAACGACCGCGCTACGTACTAACAAGTGAGGAGCTTGCTACAATATTCCACTTCCCGTCGGAGGAAGTAAAAGCCCCGGGAGTGAAGCGCCTTTCATCAACGAAGAGTGAGCCACCAACTAACTTACCTATTTAAAATGCCAAACGAACCTAAAAACGATCAATTTGAGAAGTGGTATGTATACCTACAAGCAAAGTGGGAAATATATTCTGCATTCATTATTGAATGGCAGGTGAGTAAATTGCAAAATTTAAATAAAAAAACTACGACCACTATCTTAGTATGGCTTCTTGTAGTTTCCGGTGCTGTATTATTCCTTGCAAGTCCAGATGCAAATTTTCCAATTGAACAATATGTGACTATCGAAAAAGGACAAAGCCTGAGTTCAATTTCCCACTCCCTTAAAGATGTAGACGTAGTTAAAAATGCCTGGGTTCTAGAATTTGTAGTTCGTGTAATGGGGGGAGAGCGAAAAGTTCAAGCTGGGGACTATTCGTTCTCAAAACCAATCGGTACTTTTGCAATTGCACGAAGAATAACAAGTGGTCAATATGGATTGGAACCAATTAAGATAACAATTCCTGAAGGAGCAACTGTTGCAGACATGGCTATAATTTTCGATAAACGCCTTTTTAAATTCGATGATGTTGCTTTCTTTCGTAAAGCACAAAAGCTAGAAGGTTACCTATACCCTGATACTTACCATCTTTTACCAAACACTAAAGAAGATGAGGTAATTCGTGTAATGAAGGACAACTTAGAAATCAGACTGGAGGAATTTGAAGAAGATCTTGCTGAGTCCGAGTACACATTGCATGAGATACTTACTCTCGCCTCAATTATTGAAAAAGAAGCTTGGAAAACAAGGGATCAATATTTAATTTCAGGAGTGTTGCATAACAGACTGGATATAGATATGAGACTACAGGTTGATGCCACTTTTACGTACACTCACAACAAGGGGACGTATCAGATAACAATGGCTGAATTAACTGATGAAGATAACCCATATAATACTTATGTTCATAATGGTCTTCCTCCTGGACCTATTGCAGCAGTTGGAAGTACTGCAATTGACGCGGCCTTAAATCCTAAAGCTAATAACAATTTCTTTTACCTGGCTGATCGGTTTGGTACAACATACTATAGTAGAACGTACGAGCAGCATTTGGCAAAAAAGCGAAGGTACGTTGACTAAACTACGTAGAAACATTATCCTCCCGTTATGAAAAAAGTATTCGTAGCTCTCTCAGGGGGAGTAGATAGTGCGGTTTCCGCACACCTTCTTAAAAACGAAGGTTGGGATGTAGTCGGGGTATTTATTCGTGTCTGGCAACCAGACTTTCTCCCGTGCTCACAAGACGAAGAAGAGCGCGCTGCTATGCGCGTTGCTGCCCATTTGGGTGTTCCGTTTAAAACACTTGACCTTTCAAAGGAGTATAAGGAAGAGGTAGTGGATGTGATGATTAGTGAGTACACCAAGGGAAGAACACCAAACCCTGATGTACTTTGTAACGAAAGTATAAAGTTTGGTGGATTCTTAGATTACGCGCTTTCAGAGGGAGCCGAGAAAATAGCTACCGGTCACCACGCTCAAGTAATTGAGAATAAATTGGTTCGTGGGGCTGACGCCAGTAAAGACCAAGCGTACTTTCTCTGGAAACTTACCGAAAAGGAGTTAGCACACACCCTTATGCCAATCGGTCACATGAGTAAAGACGACGTTCGGAAATATGCAGAAGAAAATAATATTCCGAGTGCGTACAAACCAGATAGCCAAGGTCTTTGTTTTATCGGCCACGTTGATATGAAGACGTTCCTCCTTAATTTTATTAAGACTTCAAGCGGAGATGTGTTAAATGAAAGCGGGGAAGTAGTAGGTACTCACGATGGTTCTGAGCTTGTAACTCTAGGACAACGCGGTGGATTTACAATAACTAAGAAAGAAGAAATGGGTAATGTGCATTATGTAATTGGAAAGGATATTTCAAAAAATACCATTACAATTTCTGAGAATTTTAATAACGAAGAGAGCTTAACCTCAAGTCTTAACCTTACTGATTCAAATATTGAAAACGGAAAATACGTTTGTGAAATTAGATATCATGGAGAAAAGATTAAATGTGAGGTAGTAGATGGTACTGTCACTCTTTTCAAGCCAGTACTTATAGCACCAGGACAGTCTCTAGTTGCATATGAGGATGAGGTTTGTGTTGGCGGAGGAATCTACACCCCTTTCTAGGCTCTACTGCCCTGGTGATATATACTTCTAGCAATGACAACACTTATTACTAAAAGTAACGGGGAGCAAGAACCTTTTAATGAATCCAAATTGGAGCGCTCTTTAAATAGAGTAGGCGCTACGGAAGATGTTATCGCAAAGATAATTGAATATACTGTATCCAAATTACACGATGGTATAACAACACAAGAAATTTACGAACGAGCATTCAAAATGCTTCGAGATGAGGAAAAACAACCAGTTGCTGCTCGCTATTCAGTGAAAAGAGCGGTCCTAGGTTTAGGTCCCTCCGGATTTCCATTTGAGCGATTCGTTGCACAAATACTAAAGGAGCTTGGCTACGAAGATGTTCAAACAGGAGTTGCCGCCCAAGGTAAGTGTGCTCCTCACGAAGTAGACATCATGGCAAAGCATGACGGAAAGAAAATGGCAGCAGAAGTTAAATTTCACAACAGCTTGGGAATTAAAACTGATTTAAAAGTTGCACTTTACGTAAAGGCTCGTTTTGATGACCTTTCAAATACTGGGGAAAAGATAGTCGAGGGATGGTTGATAACAAACACCCGCTTTACTCGTAATGCTGCGCGTTTCGGGGATTGTTCTAAAATGAATCTTCTTGGGTGGGACTATCCACGTGGAAGAGGGCTTGAAGTATTAATCGATGAGGCAGGAGTTCATCCACTTACCGCATTAACCTCATTAACTCACGGAGAAAAACGCGCCCTTATGGATGATGGCTTAGTTCTTTGTCGACAGATTCAAACTTCCGATGAAGAATTGAGACGCTACGGTATACAAAGCGATAGGGCCGAATCAGTTCGAAATGAAATCAAAGAACTTTGCTCTCCTGGGAAACATGAGTAATAATATGAATATGAGTAAATTAATTTCAAGCTTCGTTGGCGGAGTACTCGTAGGTGTTCTTATAATACTAGGATGGAATTCCTACGTTAGTAAATCAAACATTGAAGCACCTACCGTTGAATCAGTACCTGAGGGTGTCTCACATGTTGAAAGAACAGTACTTGCAGATTCTTCGGAGGATGCAATGGAAAGTTCTGTTATAGATGTTAGGGATCAAGCAGCAGGAAGTAGAGTTACAATCTCTGCAATTGAACTAAGGGAAAACGGATGGATTTCAATCCACGAAGAGAATAATGATTTTATCGGCAACGCTCTTGGCGCAGTTAGAAGAGATGCGGGCACACACACCAGTATTTCTATACCAC
>CAYNQE010000007.1:0-34466 GCA_964399345.1 uncultured Candidatus Saccharibacteria bacterium | reverse complement strand
AAGAAATCAACAGAAGATATTTCATTTCCTCCTGAATTAATTGATATTGGAACTAATTGACCCTTAGAATAGACACTAGATGAAATAGGATTTGATATTGCAAAAGAGTTAAGTGTAGGTGTGATTGTAGTTGGTATCTGCGGGGCGTTCTCACTAGCCCATAAAGACACCGCATACTCCCAAAGGCCATATTGTGAGTCAGTATATGGTGAAGACGGAACGGGTCCTCTAGGGGCAGTTTTACTCACCCAGTGAAGAATTGAATGAATACTTGTTGGGGTATCTGTTGCAGATCCTTGCCAGAAACCCTTAAGAACAGGTTTTGTTACCTCAACTTCCTCAGGAGGAGTGAAGTTTTCCCCAGGAACTATTTCTAATGCTCTGTCCATATATGCGCGCCACATAGGAGCAAGAACAAAACCGGCTACCTTTTTAACTATTGGGGAGTTGTCGTTATTACCACCCCATGTTCCAACTGCAATATTTGGAGTGTATCCCATTATCCAAACGTCGCGGAAGTCGTTTGTTGTTCCTGTTTTGACTGCTACTTGTTGAGAACCAAAAGAGAAAGAGTTTCTACCGTAGGCTGGAGTTCTCGCCTCAATATCAGTTAGAACACTTGTTGTAAGACGAGCTGACTGCTCTGTTATAACTTGTGACCCCTCTTTCTCTTCATATTCTTCAAGAATTTTTCCCTTTGCATCTTCTACACTTAAAATTGCAATTGGTTCATATCGAATTCCGTTGTTTGCAAGAGTTGCGTAGACACTTGTTATTTCAAGCGGAGATACTTCACCACCACCAAGAACAAGAGGAAGTCCATAATGGTTACCTCCTTCATTAAGGCTAGATATTCCAAGTTTCTCAGCTGTTTCCAGAGCGTTTCTTACACCAACAAGATAGAGTGCTTTAACAGCGGGGATGTTAATGGATTGTGCTAGAGCATCACGAAAGGTAATAGGTCCTCTAAAAATATTATCGTAGTTTCCTGGAGAGTAGCAGCCGTCTTCACTTGTAAAATCATCCTGTTCACAGTTTGTAGAGAATTGTGTTGCAACATCAAACACAACGGTTTCTGGTGTGTAGCCAAGTTCAAACGCTGCTGTGTAGACTATAGGTTTAAAAGTAGAACCAGGCTGACGATAGGCTGTTGTTATATTAAATTTTCCATCAATATCTTCGTCGAAATAGTCACGAGAACCAACCATTGTTATTATCTGGCCAGTTTTTGGATCAATCGCAACTAATGCTGCGTTTTCCGCATCAAATTTCTCTTCATTTGTCTTTGCAAATTCTCCAACAACTTCTTCTCCTATTTTCTGAAGGTCGTAGTTTAGTGTTGTGATAACCTTTAGTCCATCAACATAAACAGCATCTCTTCCATATTTTTCCTCAAGATATTCTCTGACGTAGAAAACAAAGTGTGGTGCCTTTATATTAGTGTCTCCGTATTGTTCGAATTCTAAGGTCTCGTTTTTAGCCTGATCAAATTCTTCATCGGATATAAATCCATTTTTTAACATTTGTTGGAGCACCTTATTCTTTCTGTTTTCAAGTAAGTCTAAATGACTTCCGTAAGGGGAGTAGCGTGTTGGAGCCTGCGGAAGAGCCGCAAGATACGCCGATTGTAATAGTGATAAGTCTCTCGCTTCAATTGCGAAGAAGTGTTGGGATGCCTCTTCTGCTCCGTAAATATTTCCACCATAAGGTGCTTCGTTTAAGTACAGCTCCAAAATTTCATCCTTTTCTAATATTCTTTCTATCTTTAAGGCCAAAATCCACTCCTTAACTTTCCTTGAGATCTTTTTGTCTGTAGTCAGTAGTGTGTTTTTAATAACTTGTTGAGTAATGGTTGATGCCCCCTGGCCACCTAATAGGTTGCCTTCTGTTAGGTTATCAAAAACCGCCTTCAATATTCTAGCCGGGCGAATTCCATTATGTTCGTAAAATTCAGCATCTTCAATTGCTATACTTGCGTTTTTTAAGTGACGAGAGATTTCACTCAGCGGAACAACTGTTCGCCTAATGTCTTCATGAAGATCAAAAAGAAGAACATCTCCTGTTCGATCGTAAATTTTAGTTGATTGAGTAACTGTACGATCATCAAAACCGTCCAGGGTAGGAATTTCAAGAGTAGCTACCCATATAAAAGAGGCACTTAGGAAGAATAATCCTATAGCCATTCCAACAATAAAAATATTGCGTAATTTATGCTTCATTAAATAAAACGGTACCATGAAAGATTAATTTGGTGTAGTATTTATGCATGTTTTCGTTTAAACAAAAAATTGATACAGACGAGAGAAAAATTGACGAACTACTAACCAGAGGAGTGAGCGAAGTAATTCACAAAGAGAGCCTAAAGAAAAAACTTCTTTCAGGAAAAAAATTACGAATTAAATTAGGAATTGATCCAACAAGTCCTAATCTTCATCTTGGACGCGCAGTTCCTCTTCTTAAATTAAGAGACTTTCAAAAATTGGGTCACCAAGTGGTTTTAATTGTTGGAGATGGTACCGGAGTGGTTGGAGACACTTCAGATAAAGACAGTGAACGTCCAATGCTTAGTAAGAGTGATGTTGAGAACAACATGAAGACATATTTTGAACAGGCAGGTGCCGTTTTGGATATGGGTAAGGTTGAGAAGAGAAAAAATTCTGAATGGCTGCATAAATTAACCTACATAGAAATTGGTGAGCACGCAAATCAATTCTCAGTTGCCGACTTTACTGCAAGGGAGAATATTAAAAAAAGATTAGACGAAGGAAAGAGGGTTTCTCTTCGCGAAATGCTCTACCCACTTATGCAGGGCTACGATAGCGTTGCAATTGAAGCAGACGTCGAGCTTGGTGGGGTGGATCAGAGGTTTAACCTACTTGCAGGAAGAGAGCTTCAAGAACATTTTAAACAAGAAAGACAAGATATTGTAATGACACCATTAATTAATGGAACTGACGGTAGGAAAATGAGTTCCAGTTGGGGTAATACTGTTAATTTAACGGAAGAGCCTGGTGAAATGTACGGAAAGGTAATGAGTACAAATGATGATGTTATGCCGATGTACTTTACTAACCTTACGCGAATTCCAATTGAAGAGGTTGAGGGAATAATTAAGGGTATTAAAGAGGGAACAGTAAGTATGCGCGACACTAAGATGAAACTTGCACACGAAATCGTTTCCATTTTCCATGATTCTGAAAAAGCAGACGTTGCTCAAAAACAATTTGTTGATAAATTTCAAAGGAAGGAGACACCTTCGGATGTAAAGAAAGTTTCTGGAGGAGGTGCTTTGGTGGAAGTGTTTTTGAAAGAAGGAATGGTTGAATCAAAAACAGATTTTAAAAGATTAGTTGGAGACGGCGCTATTACAAATCAAACTACAAAGGAGAAAGTAAGTGATATAGAAGCACCTTCTACTAAGGGAGTGTATAAGATAGGGAAGCACAGGTTTATAGAGATAATTTAAAAAACCTAGGCAGCCCTAGGTTTTTATTAGTCCTCCTCGTTATTAAACGGTTTTTCTGGGACGTCATCTTCCTCTTCGTCTCCCCAGGCTTCTTCTTCGTTCTCATCATCAACTTCTTTTTCTTCACCGGAGAATGATTTATCGAAGGCGTCTTCTAAGTTATTTTCTTCTTCTTGCATATATTTTGTTTATTTAAGTGCAATTTGTACCAAAATTAAGACTACTTTTCAAGTGGTGATAAGTTGTGGATAGTTATGTATAAGTTATGTTTACCTGTGTATAGCACTGTGGGTAAGTGCCACTGCAATTGCATCGTACTCATCATCTAAGCGAATCTCCTTGTGGATATCTATTAAATGGTGAAGCATTGCCTCGACATCCTTTTTACTAGCCTTACCAGATCCACCAACGGCTGCTTTTATTTGAGGAGGTGTGTATTCAAACACCTCTAATCCCTTTTGTTTTCCAACAAAAATAATTACACCTCTAACTGCTGCAACATCCATGGCAGTCTTCTGGTTTGTGTTAAAAAACACGTTCTCTAGCGCTACGTGTTCAGGTTTATGATTTTTTATAACCTCTCCAAGATGTTCTCCCAATAGATTTAGTCTTTCATGGAAAGAAAGAGAGGATTCAGTTTGAAAACATTCGCTATGGATTAATTTTTCTTTCCCACCTGTCTTTTCAATTACTGATATTCCTAATCGTTCGTACCCGGGATCTATTCCCAATATTCTCATAAAGCGTTGGTGTACACCTCTTGTACATCATCATGGTCATCTAGTGCCTCCATTAATTTTTCTAGTTTTTCTCCGTCGCTTTCTGTAATTTCAACGGTACTGTTGGGCTCATAACCACCCTCAGGCAGCGCTGAAAAGGCCCAGGCAGCGCTTCCAGGTGTTGCTAGTTCATAACCACCAATCTTGGATAGAAGATGGCGCATTTCGGCTGCTGTGCGGTTTTTATTATCACTAACTAGGTCAATTAAAATTGCTGTTCCTCCTGGACCGTACATTTCGTACGTCATTGTCTCAAGATTTGCTGTTTCAGATGACGTTCCCTTAGCGACTGCGCGATCAATGTTGTCGTTTGGCATGTTTACACCCCTTGCTGAATCTATTGCAGCACGCAATCCGGCAGAAGAGGTGTCACCATTTGCCTTTTTAGATTCAATCGCGATAAGGCGAGCCATTTTTCCAAATACCTTACTTCTAGCAGCATCAGTTGCTGCTTTTTTGTGTTTTATTTTTGACCATTTATTGTGTCCTGACATATTGATTAGAGTTTACACAAAAATATGTAGTGTGGGAAGACTTGTTAATTATAGAGTGGTTTGGTAATGTGCCGACAGACAACAAAAGGGAAATAACTATGCTTAAACAAGAATTCGATCACAGGCAGTTGGCTGCATTAGACGGAGCAAGCACGTACGCAGAGCTTGCTAAGGTAGCCTTGGGACAGATGAACATGCTTGTCGTAGCGTGGGGGCAAAAGTTGGATATGGTCTGCGGGCCAATCTCTACTGGCGGCCTCGGAACCAAAGAGCTAAATCTCTCCCGTTTCAATGAAGCCATAGATACTCTGAGGTCGCATGAATATCCGGTATTCAGCCAGATGCCTTATGAAGAAGCTATTTGGCGGATTCAACACCAAATTCGCACAAGCTCTGGCGACTACTCTTACGACTACGAGCTTCTTGAGAAGTTTTATCGACCAGTCTTTTCATCGAACTTTGTGAAAAAGAAGCATTTCATATCGGGATGGGCAGGGTCCAAGGGTTCTTCGTGGGAACACGACTTGGCCATGGAACTTGGGATTGAAAGAAGCTATCTCGGGAAAAACCTACTCCCTCTTTAACAGATCTTTTAAGGCCCTGCAGTTTCTGTGGGGCCTTAATCGTTTTGTAATCTACTAGGAACTTCTAAATTAAGGTGTTCGTACGCTCTTGCTGTTGCCATTCTCCCTCTTGGCGTTCTTTCAAGTAGTCCAAGTTGAATTAAATATGGTTCGTGAACGTCTTCTATGGTGCTTTCCTCCTCAGAAGTTGCGGCGGAAAGTGTTTTTAGTCCAACTGGCCCTCCTTTGAATTTATCTATAATTACATTAAGTATTTCTCGGTCAGAGTTGTTCAATCCAAGATCATCAACGTCTAGTAGCTTTAATGCTTTTTTTGTAGTTTCCTTGTCCAGCTTGTTTTTATGAACTTGAGCAAAATCCCTACATCTTTTCAAAAGAAAGTTTGCAGTTCTCGGTGTAAAGCGACTACGCTTTGCAATTTCCTGCAAGGCTTCTTCTTCAACTTCAACTCCAAGTATTTTAGAGGAACGCAGAATGATTTCACGAATCTCTTCTTCGTTATAATACTCAAGACGGAAGGTTCCTCCAGAGAAACGACTTCTAAGTGGACTTGAAATGCCGGAAACTTGAGTAGTTGCTGCAATTAAAGTGAAAGAGGGTAGTTCCAACTGAATTGTTCTAGCGGAAGGCCCTTTTCCTATAATAATATCAAGAACACCTGACTCCATGGCAGGGTAGAGGACTTCTTCGATGTTCTTGTTTAGGCGATGAATCTCGTCGATAAAGAGAATGTCCTTTTCTCCTAGATTTGTGAGGATTGATGCAAGGTCTCCAACCTTGTCTATAGCAGGGCCCGAGGTAATACGAATTTGTGAACCGGATTCATGCGCTATTAAGTGTGCAAGAGTAGTTTTTCCTAGTCCTGGAGGACCATAAAAGAGAATATGTTCGGGTGGTTGTTCTCTTTCGCTCGCTGCACGAAGCATAATAGATAGATTTTCCTTTATTCTTTTCTGACCAACATACTCACCCCATTTATCAGGACGGAGTGTTTTGTCTAAAAAAATATCGGTATTATCGTCTTTTGGGGTTGACATATGAATGTGACGTGTTAATATATTTGCAAGTTCATTTTCGGAGGCAAAATTCTCTAAGTGATGAGACTCCTGGTCAATAAGAGACTTTTCGGGGACGAAATGGTCTTGAGCTTTAGGTATGCGTCATAACTGACGTCTTTCTAAAGCTCAAGGTGCTGATTCCATCCTCAGATAAGCACTCGGCTTTGCTTTTTTGCAAAGTATCACTTAGAGAATTTTATTTCCGAAATGAAGGGCACCACATTATTGTGGTGTTTTTTCATTCTATGTCCACCATAGCAGTGGGAGAGTGTTTTGGAAAGTTGACGATATATTAGAATTCTTTTGTAGCGACCAAGTCTTCGTCTTCTATGTCTACAACTCTTGCTAATTCATCAAGCGAAGTTATTCCTTGTAAAACTTTTACAACACCGTCTTCTGCAAGGCGTCGTATTTTTTGAGGCCTAGATGCCTTCCATATATCTAATTCTGTTGGATTAGAACGAACTGCCTTTTCTACATTTACATCCATTTGAACCGCCTCGTAAATTGCAACTCGTGCTTTGTATCCAGAGTTTGCACATTTTTCACAGCCGACTGCTTCCCACATTATATCTCTATTCTTCGGAACATCTTCCGGGCGAGGAATGTTATATAGAAGCTTATCTATTTTTTCTCTATCTTTTCCTCGAATTGGAACACTCTTTTTACAGTGCTCACAAAGTTTTCTTGCAAGCCTTTGTGCCATTGCAAGGTTAATAGCACTTCCTAATATTTCAGGTTTCACTTCTAAATCAATTAGTCGAGGGAAGGTTCCGGCAGCATTGTTTGTGTGTAAGGTTGAGAAAACCAAGTGCCCAGTTAGCGCGGCATGAACCGCGGTTTTTGCTACTTCAGGATCCCGGATCTCTCCAACCATGATTACATCAGGGTCTTGCCTTAGAATGCTTCGCAGACCGGAGGCAAAGGTGTAGTCTTTGGCAATTTGTGTTTGAACGATTCCGTCTAAGTGATACTCAACAGGGTTTTCTAAGGTGATAATTTTAATTCCAGGCTTGTTTACTGCCGTTAAGAATGCATAGAGAGTTGTTGTCTTGCCTGAACCAGTTGGTCCTGTATTTAGGATCATCCCGTTTGGTTTTTTAATCTCCTCTAAAAACATATTAAGAAGGAAGGGATCCATGTCTAAAGATTCTAATGAGAGTCCAGTCGAAGATGGATCAAGAAGACGAAGTACAACAGTTTCTCCTTCGCTTCCGGGAATTATTGATGTACGTATTTCTACTTCGTTCTTTGCAACCTTTACACTGAACCTTCCGTCTTGAGCTGATGTTTTAACGTTTAGTTTTAATCCTGAAAGTAGCTTTATCCTTGAAAGAAGAAGGTTGTATGTTGGGTGATCAAACTCAAGTAGATCAACTAAAATACCATCCAACCGAAAACGAACGCGTATTGTAGTTTCTGCTGGTTCTATATGTATGTCGGATGCGTGGAGTGCTAATCCTCCTCCTATTAATACTTCAAGAACGTGGGATACGCGGTGTGCCTTTTTACTGCCAATACTTTCATCAACATTTGTTTTAACGTCCTTGATGCTTTTCATCTTTTCCTTCATTTTTTCTATTTCCTCTGAGGAAATACTAAGAACACCACCCTCACTTGCAGCCGCGTGCGATAGATCTTTGTAATGATCCCATGCGTGGGAGAGAGATTCACTTGAAACCATAAATAGTCTTGCCTGATACCCAAGCTTTTCCATTTCTTGAATTGTCTGAAGGGAGTCTGCTCTTCCGGGTGCTCGCATTGCAACGAAAAGTTTCTTTCCTATTTTTCTAAAGGGAGCTATCTCCATTTCGCGCGCTGCTTTTTCGTCGATTAGGCGTAATGCGTCAGTGTCTATGGATAGGCGAGTTAGGTCAACGTATTCAACTCCGTATTTAGTAGAAAGGGCCTTAGCAAGAGCTTCCTCTTCCTGTTCGTAGAGCTTTGACAGCCGCTCATCTTGGTCTTTTTCATTAAATTGCACCATGTATTACATAAATTTTAACACGTGTTGATAGAAGAGAAGAAAAGCTGTTCACCTTGACAAATGGAGGGGAATATGGTATTATATATTTAAGACTGAGGGACAGAAAACGGAGGAAAATCATGTTATTTTCAAGAGTTACTATGCCAGTTGCGAAATTGGCTCTGGCGACAGCCGTCGCTTATATGATGCTGATTGCGACGATCTACTTTTTGCCAACAATGGCACGGTGGATCATCTCAGGTGGCGACATTGTAGCCGATTGGGTTAAGTCGTCAGCGGTTGTCGATGACAGCGTCATGATCCTTATGGATCTGCTGTTGGACGGGAAGGTCTTTATGATCATTCCATTCCTGTTGATCGCTCGCATTCTGATCGAGGCAGTACCGTTTGTACTAACCAAGATCAGCTGGGGACGTGTCATCGCAGGAATGATGATGCTTGGCATCATTATTGGCGGTGGCTATATCCTCGTCACCTAAGATCTTTTAAAGGGCCTCCCACTTCGGGCGGCCCTTTAACTTTGCTATAATGACTTCCATGAGCGCGCAACAATATACGTTGGAGGAATTTACTACCGAAGCAGAATTTTTTCTAGCAAACTTAAAACCAAATTTAACAACAGCAACTGTACTTGCCCTCCACGGAGATCTTGGTGCAGGCAAAACTACCTTTACTCAAATCCTAGCAAAGCAACTTGGGGTTTCTGAAAATATTGTAAGTCCTACTTTTATAATACAAAAAAGATATCCTCTAAAGGATCAAATCTTTAAACAACTAATTCATATCGATGCGTATCGTCTAGAGAGTCTTGAGCAACTTAAAGTGCTGGATTGGGACGAGCTAGTAGCTGACAAAGATAATTTAATAGTAGTGGAATGGCCGAAGAATGTTGACGGACTTTTTGATGGAGCTCTGCACCTTTACTTCTCCTACATAAACGAGGATACTCGTAGTATTAAATATGAGTAAAAGAAAAAAATTAGTACTACTGGACGCCCACGCGATAATTCATCGTGCGTATCACGCGCTACCTGACTTTTCTTCAAGTAAAGGAGAACCAACAGGAGCACTTTACGGGCTTTCTGCGATGCTAATTAAAATAATTCAGGATTTAAAGCCAGACTATATTGCGGCTTGTTTTGATTTACCAAAACCAACGTTCAGACACGAAGTTTTTGCAGATTACAAAGGAGGAAGAAAGAAAACAGATCCAGAACTGATAGCCCAATTGAAAAAAAGTAGAGAAGTTTTTGCTGCGTTTAATATTCCAATTTATGAAGCAGAGGGTTTTGAAGCAGACGACGGCCTTGGAACAATTGTTGAACAACTAAGGAAAGAGCCAATTGATATTGTGATTGCTTCAGGCGACATGGACACCTTGCAGTTAGTTGAGGAAGGTAGAGTTTCTGTTTATACCCTTAAGAAGGGAATAACAGACACTATTATCTACGACGAGAAAGGGGTAGTTGAAAGATTTGGTTTTCATCCTGACTTACTCATCGACTACAAGGGATTAAGAGGAGATCTGTCTGACAATATTCCAGGCATACGAGGCATTGGTGAAAAAACAGCAACTAGTTTAATAGATTCGTTCGGGCCGCTTGAAAAAATATACGAGGCGAGTGAAGAGGAGCTTCTTAAAGAAGGATTTAAGCCGAGAATAATTAATTTACTCACAGAAGGAAAGGATGAGGCCTTTTTCTCTAAGATGTTGGCGACAATTAGAAGAGATGCTCCAATAGAATATAAAATTCCGAGAAGTACTTGGAGGGAGTCTATAAAAGCAGAGGGTATTTTAGAATTATTTTTAGATTTAGAATTTAGAACTCTTGGAGATAGAGTAAAAAAACTTCTCTGCGTAGAAGTTGAGTACGAAGAGGAAAAAGTGGAAGAGGAAATTGATGAAGAACAATTAAAGAAAGCAGAAATTGCTCTCTGGCTTATAAATTCAGATATAACAAATCCTACTAGGAACGACGTAATGGCTTTTGTCCAAGGAGGAACATTTAAAGAGGTTAAAGAAGAGATTACAAAGCAAATAGAAGAAAGAGATTTAACTTACGTCTTCAAAGAGATAGAAGAGCCTTTAATTGAAGTTGTGAAAAGCATGGACGATAACGGAATAGCGTTAAATGTTAAATATTTAAGTAAATTGTCTAAGGAATATCATACTGAGCTGGATAAAATTAGAAAACGTATTTACAAACACGCAGAAGGTGAATTTAATATAAACTCCCCAAAGCAATTAGGAGAAATTCTGTTTGATAAATTGGAATTAGAACCAAAAAACCAAAAAAGAACCTCGACAGGGCAGAGAAGTACTAAAGAATCAGAACTTGAAAAGCTAAGAGGAGAACACCCTATAATAGAAGATGTTTTTGCCTATCGAGAATTACAAAAACTTCTATCCACCTACATAGATACTCTTCCTACGTTGGTAGGTAAGGACGGAAGATTGCACGCACAGTTTCTACAAGCTGGAACTACTACTGGAAGAATGGCGAGCCAAGACCCAAATTTGCAAAACATTCCTGTAAAAACAGAGCACGGCCGTAAAATACGAAATGCTTTTGTTGCCGAAAAGGGAAATGTGTTAGTCGCACTTGATTATTCACAAATTGAATTAAGGGTGGCAGCTATTTTGTCTGAAGACAAAAAACTTTTAAGTGTTTTCCGAGAAGGAGGAGATATTCACGCAGCGGTTGCATCTCAAGTTTTCGATACCGAAGAAGTAACTAAGGACATGAGAAGGCAGGCCAAGGTAATTAACTTTGGAATTCTCTACGGTATGGGGGTTAATGCACTTAGGGCAAACCTTGGAGGAGAAACTACTCAAAAGGAAGCTAGAGATTTCTACGACACATACTTTAAGAAGTACGTTGAGTTAGCAAAGTGGATTGATTTAACAAAAGCGGACGCTTCAAGATTGGGATATACAAAAACCATGTTCGGAAGACGAAGATATTTTGAGGGAATGAAGTCTAATATGCCACACATTAGGGCTGCCGCTGAGAGGATGGCCATTAATGCCCCAATTCAAGGAACACAGGCTGACATTGTGAAAATTGCCATGGTTAGAATTCATAAATACCTTAGTGACAAGAAACTCTTTAAAGATGTAAGGCTCGTACTTCAAGTTCATGATGAATTGGTTTACGAAATTAGTGAGAAGAAAGCAGATGAAGTCACAGGAGAGATAAAGAAAATTATGGAAAGTGTTCTTAGTAAGGAACAAGCACTAGAGGTACCAATATTAGTTGATGTTATGAAGGGTACTAATTGGGGAGAGATGAAAGAATAGTATGTTGTACGTATATTACGGAGAAGATATTGATTCGGCTCGAGCAAAAGTTCGTGCAACTGTAACCAGTATGCTTTCAAAGAATCCTGACGCACTATATTTTCGCGTAACTTCTGATTCTTTAAGTGGATATAATTTTGACGAACTAACTGGGTCCCAAGCACTCTTTAAAAGTGAATACATTGTAGTTTTAGATACTTTGTTTACAAATAAAGAAGGAGAGGAAGTAGTTTTAGATAATCTTGAGAAAATAAAGAAATCAAAACATCCCTTTTTCCTATTAGAGTCTAAATTAACAGCACCTATTAAGAAAAAGTTGGAAAAAAGTGCAGATAAGATATATGAATTTAAAGGAACGATAAAAAAGGAAGAAAGATTTAATCCTTTTTCTTTAACGGATGCTTTGGGAGAGCGCAACAAGAAAAAACTCTGGACTCTGTTTAGAGAAGCAAAACAAAACGGCTCAAGTGATGAAGAAATTCACGGGATAATGTTTTGGATGCTAAAGAGTATTGCTCTTGCGAGAGGTTCTAAGACTGCAGAGGAGTCAGGAATGAAGCCATATCCGTTTCAAAAAGCTCAAAAGTTTTTAAATAATTACAAAGATCTTGATGAGATCCTCACTAAGTTAGCGCTACTTGTACAAACAACAAGAATAAAGGGAAGGTCTTTAGAGATAGAATTAGAGAAATTTATACTCAAAACACTATAAATAGCTGTGCACAAAGCTAAATTGTAAGTAGGGGCTTACTAACTTACAATTAGGGCACGACATGGAGGCTGTTCAAAAACAATTGAAGGTGTTAGTTCTATTACTTGTACTTATATTTGGTATAACGGTATTTGAGCATTCAGAACCAGTATTTTCATTTTTAGAAAGTAGAAATCTAACTGCTGCTGTCTTTAATCCAGTCTCTTCTTTCCTAGGGCTACAGAGCTCACAGGAGCCAGTAGTGGAATATGAGTCTTTAACTCAAGATCCAGAAGAGGGAAACACTTTTAATATATTAGGAGAAACTCCAACAGCAGAACTCCAGCAAGCATCTATTACGGAAAGCGTTCCGATACTGCTATGTCTACCAAACGACGTAAGAGAAGGCGAAGAGGCGATAATAATGTGGGCATGCCAAGATGGTGCAAATACAACTACTGGGGAAGGGTTTGATACTGGGGGTGAGACATCCGGAACTGTTCGAGTTTCTCCTTCGATAGATACTCAATACAGAGTAGATTGTATTAATGATATGCCAGGAATTAGTAATACCGCTGCAAGCTGTTTTATAAATGTGGTGGAGCCAACGATTGCCTTGCTAGCTACTCCTTCAAGTGTTATTTCAGGGGAAACCACTTCAATTTCATGGAGAGCGTTTGGTGTTAAGTCATGTATGCTTACGTCCGACACCTTTTTAGACTACTCAAGAAGTGGTACGCAAGGTGATATAGCGTCTCCAACATTAACTCAAGACACAACCTTTAAATTAACTTGCGAGACTTCTCTTGGAGAAACAGAAGAGAGGGAATTAGAAGTAATAATTATTTAATATGAAAATAATCTTCAACAGAACCTCTTTACTACTATTAATATCACCGCTTGCGCTTGTGTTTTCTTTTACGTTTGTACAGGCGACGGAGGAATATCCTATAGGTGTACCAGTTAGTAATGTGCCTTTAGAGGAGTACCCACTTGGAACTCCTGTAGCAGCAGTGGTATCAACCGGAGCACTAGAGGTAACAAATTGTAAACCACCGGGCCCCCCAGGATGGCCAATCTATGGAAGAGACGGCACTGCATGTACGCCAATAGGTACGACAGGAGGTACGATAACCGGGGTTTGTTTTGCTGGAAAATGTAGAGCAGTTGGATTTACTACCGGAGGAAATGCACTAAACATGTTTACTAACTCCTTAATTCAAGGTGCAACGCAAAGTATTACTCAACAACTTCTAGGAGGATTGTTTGGAGGTGGCTATGGTGGTGATTACCCAACACCAGAGGACTACGAATTTGAAGGTGATTTTCTAGATTTTGGTACAACAACACCAAGTGGAGACTTAGATTTAGACTTTGTTTTTGATGATACTTCAACTGATTTAGACTATACAACAAATACAGTTACTGAAACTTTTGTTTTTAACCCTGATGATTACGGACGACCTGAGGTTGCAGTAGTTAGTGTCCCCAATTCAGTTCCTGGAGACAATCTAAATGGCTACGTAACTCCTATTACAGGATTAAGCCAATTTGAAATAGACTTAGCTTCGTCGTCTTTTAACACTGACGCCTATCCTGACACAAGGGGAGGTATCTCGCTTGCAGACTTGGAAAGAGACGCGGCAGAAGCTAGAGCACGCGAGGCTTTGTTAAATGAAAGGAATGGTATTTCAAACAACTTACTAGATTATAGAAGTTCTAATGTTGGAGGGTACAACCCTCTTTCTGGTGGGGAGGTTCAAGAAGAAGAGGACGAGAAAACTTGGTGGCAGAAAATCTTAGCTGCATTTGGATTGTAATATTATGAAATTGTTTCAAGCAGCTCTACTCATTGTCTTTCTTCTTGGTGTAAATACAGCTCACGCCGCATCAAAAGAAGAGTGTGAGCTGTTGTGGGGAATTAATCCTAATGTTGTATGTGATGCAAGCACTCCAATTTCTGATCTGGATAGGTCTTTAGGGATCACTAGTCAAGTAGCTAAAGCAAAACAGTACCTGCTGTCTATAGCCAGAGACCTGAGAGGCAGCAAGGCTCCGCCAACATGCGAGCAGAATATTTATAGACTAAACAACACTTTTTCGGTTTGTTCAGCTCATTTTCTTAAGGCATACCAAAGCGTGTACGGAGAAGGCTCAGTTTATGTTGTGTCAGCTTTTCGACCACCAGAAGACTTAGGTGATGGCTGCGGTAGCAACAAGGCTGCAGGCGGAGCGGAGCATTCTAATCATATTTATGGTCGGGCTATGGACGTAGCGCCAGCCGGGAGAGACTCGTCATACAAAACTCTACAAAGCTTTGCGAGAGAAAATCCACAATTTGGAGTGTGTTTCCCGTACCTTCCGGAATACACAGGAGGTAGTTTTTATGACGCACCCCACATGGCATTAGCTGGAATAGGTACGGGAGAGGCCAGGAGGTGTGCCCTGCAAGGGGTAACCAGTTATTGCGACGGGTCGCCAAAATTTGATCCTAATCAAATAAATCCTGAACATGCAAATGTTGTAGAAACAGAGATTTATGGCGATTCGGTAGAGTATGATCAGTCAATCGATTCCGGAAGAAATAGTATATTTCCCGAAGGCAATTCGCAAATAACTGATCCAGCAGAAGAAACAGATTATGAATACTTAAGTTTTGTAGGTGGAGATCATGATTTCTTTGATTTTATTTACGACAATGAACCAACAACTGAGTTAGTTTACGATACTAACTCCAATGTAGAGCAGACTTTTGTTCTTGGAAGCGATGGAGTTGGTTTTGTTCCAAATAGTGTGGGAGACGATAATGTAGTTGGGTGTTCTGGATTGTTTGGAACCAGTTTGTTTAATACATGTGGCGATACAAAACCAACACAGAGTAGTTTTTGGAAGAGTCCAATAACAAGTATAAGCAAAAGTCTTTCGTTTACGGACACAGAAGATTCAGGAACAATAATAGGAGGATCTTCCACCAACGGAGTGTTCGATGTTCATAATCCAACTGATTCAGCGAGCATGGTAGATGATTTTTATCTAAATAGTGGAACTTTCTCAAAAGGTTCTGTTGAGATTGATACAAGTGAAAATCTGGGCGTTGTTGATGCGGCAGGCAAGAGTGTTCAATACGGAACATACTATGGAGTAAGAGACGCCATGTCACCATTGTTATTCGGTGGAGCGTACCGCGCAGCATTTAGATTCGAAACACTTAAAAGAATTTATAATCCGTTCTTATTAAAATCATTATGAGACAGGCACTATTAAAATTGGCACTAGCTGTATTTGTAATTGTTACCTTAAGTGCGGTGGGTGGTGTTATTCGTGGTGGGAAAGTTGCTGGAGATGCAGTAGCAAATATTGCAGCGCCTCTTTATATATTTAGTACTACATTAGAATTTGAAGAGGGAACTATTCCAGGTATAACTAAAAAAGGAACTGTCATGGGAGAAATGGGAGAAGTAGTATCTGTATTTTTAGACAACGAATCCAATGACCAGATAGAGTATGAGGCCTCAACCGGTTACTACTATTTATATGAAGATGGAGGAGAGCTAAAGGGTCCGTATAATGAACTGGATCAAGAGGTAATCTCAGCTAAGCGAAAAGTAAATGGGATTATAAATACATGTGACAATTTACATGATCCTGCTTGTTCCGGAGAGCCACTCTTTACTACCAGTAGTAGCGATGATGGACAAGCATACATTAATTTTAAGGTAGAGGAAAAAAAAGAGAATAAAGAATCTTACGGTAATTCTGATAAGGAAGTAATGGGAGATCAAAACAAAGCTCTTGTAATAGAGCAGGGTACACATACAGAAGATAACAGATGTTCAACAACTTACGTAACTAACGGTGCAGAAGTCGATTGTTATAACAAAGGAGGTGACAAGGCAAACAAGGCAATAAAAGCACTTGCAACATGTATTGCAGGCAATACTACTAAAGGAGTAGACGCTACTGCTCGAGCATATGAGATGCTAGTTCCGGCTCTTAATAAAGGTATGTGCATGGGAGAAGAGGCAAAGATTGTGAAGACATCTCCAAGAAGCAATGCACTTTTAAACGAAAAACCTCTTGTTGTATATCCGATAGTAGCTCCATCAATTCCAACTGCATGTAAGAGGCAATACGATGTTGTTATTGGAATGATGGGTGGACTAAACGGATCTGCTGCAGCAAGAAAGTCAGCAACATCAGCTACTCTTGCTGATGCAAATACATGTGCGTGGAAGGGAGCAGTTGTGTGTTTCTCATCAGTCGGATCCAACACACTAACGTGTAAGAAGAAGTCTGATATACGCCTTGAAAAATTAAGTTCTACTAACACTCCACCACCTGCAAAAACAGGATGTTCTGGAAATGCCGCTAAGAAAATACAATGTTACATCCAAGGAGTGTTTAAAGATCCAAATAAACGCAAATCTATAGCAAAAGGATTCTTAAATGGTCTTAAACAAGTTTTCTCAAAGAAGAAAGGAGATTCATCAAACATACCTGAGCCACAATGTTTAATTGAAGCAAGTAAGAGTGGAATCAAGGAAGGTGAGCAGGTGAGTATTAGATGGAAGACAGCTAATACAACAAGTGTATCTATTGAGGGAATAGAGGGAGATGTTTCAAAAACAGGGCTTAAGGTGGTAAGTCCAACTCAAACCACAACGTATAAGTTAATCGCCATTGGAGGAGGAAATAAAAGAAAGGAATGCCAAACGACAGTTGAGGTAACAAAAACCAATGAGGGCCCAACAGGGGCCTACCCACCAACACTTTCGTGTTTACCTAAATTGATTAAGAAAGAAGAGCCCGCCACTATTGAATGGTCATGTCCGTCTAACTCAGATGGTAGTGAAGGAATTGGAATAGATACTAATAACGAACTTGAGGGAAGGGTTAGTATTTCTCCGAATAATAACAGTAACTATTCTGTTAAATGTCTCTTAGAGGGGGAGGAAATAGGTGGCAATACATGTGCAGTAAGTGTTGGAAATCCACTTTACGATATTATTTCCTATCCTGCATCAGTAAAAGAAGGTGAGCAAGTTAAAATAACATGGGCAAGTTTATTTATGAGCTCCTGTCGTGTAGAAGGGCCAAGAGGATTTGATTACACAAGCTCCCACGGTGTTGTAATAACAGAACCGTTTGAAGTTGGAGTCTCTGGTTCGATAGCTTCCGCAAATTATGATCTAACCTGTAGGACTCAATTTGGAGATTTGGTCTCCAAAGAAATAGAAGTTAGTAAAAATTAGTTTGTCCGTTCCATGGGATTGGATTGGAACCGTCTCACAGAAGAACTTCGAGGGTGGTATGAATTAAGTCAGGAATTTAGTCTTGTTTAAAGCCCTTCTGTTGGGTAGGGGGTACCCCCGAAAAATGGGTCCCATACCCTCGTATATTTATGGTACCTGTACCTCGACCAATTTTGTGAATTTTAAACAAAAGTTGGAACCGATGTTCTATAAAAAAACAAAGTCGCTCCTCAACGGCTTTGTGTTGATAAGCGGCTTGTGACTTCTTCTTTAGCTGAAAGAAGCCTGACTGGTCGGGACGCCCTCCGTGAAGATCTCATGAACGACGGGATCGCCTTCGGGAGGTTCGCAATTGAAGTGTTCGCGCCAACGGCCTGCCCAGCATCTATCGGGATCGCTAGCATCCTGAATCGGAGGTCGCTCTTTCGCATCAATCATCGAGCTCAAGGCCTGTGCAGTTCTGTAGTTCAGCGTGATATTCAAACATTTCTCTCTCCTCCCTCTGGGGGTCTAGGTTAAATTGAATGGTACTGCTACTGCGAGACACTATACACTAACTATATAATGTCAATAGCTAGTGTATATAGAAGCGTATAGTATAAAAAATATGAAGTGACCTTCCACAACACGTTGTACCAAGGTTTCAAAAGCTTATTTTCCCCGAAGGACTCCCATATGACAGGGAAGCAGGTTTTACAACCATAAATCTGGGTTATTTGTTTGATCTTTCACAAGAATCTGTAGATTCTTACTCTTTAGTCCGCCCGGTTGGACTCGAACCAACGGCCAGAGACTTAAAAGGTCCCTGCTCTACCAACTGAGCTACGGGCGGAATTCCGAAAATATAACATAGACCTGCTACTTTATACAGTCTAGTGTATAGTATTTTCGATGAATGAAACAGTGGTTATATTACATAATATCAGAAGTACATATAATGTAGGGTCCGCTTTTCGTACATCTGACGCCGCTGGAGTCACAAAGATGTACCTTACAGGCTACACGCCGTCCCCTGTGGATCGTTTTGGACGAGAACGTAAAGATATAGCAAAAACAGCATTAGGGGCGCAAAATCACGTTCCTTGGGAGAAAGCAGAATTATCAAAAGTACTCAAAAAGCTTAAAAAAGAATCCTTTTCAATAGTAAGTGTAGAACAAGACGATAGATCAGTATCTGTATATAAGTATAAAGCCCCTAAAAAACTAGCCTTAATCTTTGGTAACGAAGTAAGAGGTGTTTCTAAGCAAATTAGAGACAAGAGCGACAAAATAATTGAAATACCAATGAAGGGAGTAAAAGAATCTTTAAATGTAAGTGTGAGCGTGGGAATCGTACTGTTCCTGCTTAGTAGTTAATTACATCCACTGTTCTATGTTTTTCGTCCATAAGACGAATAACTTCGTAATTTTCTTTCCATAAGGTCTTATTTTGATTTAAGAAAACTCTCCATTCTTTAGAATCTTCTTCGTGTATTCCGCTGCAGTAGTTGTAGGTAAGACGAGGTTGGAGATGTTCAATACAAGCACTGGAGAGACTAGAATATTCAGGTGAACTGCTGGTCAAGTAAGAACAAGCTTTAAAGTTTTCAGCAAACTTAACGCAAGCATCACCGTAAGTTTTGATATTTTCAATTGTTGGAGGAAGAATATCTGTTGGGGCAACACAGGAAGTGTTTAGTGCGGGTGTAAATTCCTGAGAGTCTTCTAAAAAGCCTGAACACGCATTTACCTTAAAGGAAACGCCAACAGGGGATTGTCTGGTTGCTATGATGGCACTTTCTCCTGGTTTAAGGTATATGTCTGCAAGTTCGTTCACTTCTCCAACCCTATAATTTAAAGCTCCAAGCGGTAGGCCTATCCAATTACCACTTATCATACTTTGGAGTGACCAATTACTTATATTTACAGGTTGTGCGTTTCTTTTTCCTGCTCTTATCTCAATATATTCTTTAGAGAGGTTTGTATTTGATATTGAAGAAGTCTTGTGGACAATTTCAACTAAGCCAAGGGCAGGGGAGAATTCTCCTAGTTCGTCTATATCAATTTGAGCAGGCGAAGTCTTATTTGTTTGAAGAGGACCAGTTAAATGGTCTGTTATTGCTGAGATAAAATCACGCTGTGCTATTTGTTTTCTGTGTTCTTCAGGAACCTTTCTTATTGATGCAACAAAGAACCACGCAAGTCCCGCCATTCCAAATACTATGATTAGTACAAGAGCAGTTTTTAACCACTTAGGAATTGCTCCTAGTATTCCTGCAAAATCTATCATAGCTATATAGTATCAGCTCTCTCAATAATATTCTTTAGCTCTTCTCTTGCCACTTTGGAGTCACTCCAAGGAGTTTTTTTGTTGTTTGCCTCCATTATGTATGGGTCAGTTCCTTTTCCTGTTATTAAAACAACATCGCTCTTTGTTGCGCTAGATATTGCAGCATTTATTGCACTTTTTCTGTCCATAATTATTTTTGGTTTTTCGTTCATTCCTCCAGCCATTTCGTCTATTATTGCCTTCGGGTCTTCGTCGTAAGGATCTTCGTTAGTTAATATTACTTCTTCACAATATTTTTCAGCAACCGCCGCCATTTTAGGACGCTTCCACGTATCGCGGCCTCCGCCAGTGTTTCCTAGTACACATATTTTTTTCTTTCTTGGAAATGCTTGATACAAACTCTCTAAAGACTCCACAGTGTGTGCGTAATCAACAACCACATCAAAATCCTGCCCCTCGTCTACTCTTTCAACACGCCCTGGTATTAGAGTTACGTTTTCAAGACCTGTCTTTATATGATCCATATCTACTTGAATTGCTTTTGCAAAAACAGCAGCAGCTAACATGTTAGATATTGTGAAAGTCCCTGGAATGGGGGAGGCAATATTAACTCCCATGAAAGTCATAACAGAGCCTTCCTCGTCTGTTGAGTATGGTTTTGCGTAATCTAGTCCATACGGATACGATTCTTCCACTTTTAATGACAGGAAGTCAGTTCCGTACTCATCGTCTTCATTGGCGACAATTAAGCGGGGACGTTTTTTTGATTTAACTAAAGAGTTTCCGATTTTAAATTTTGCCTCAACATACTTCTCAAATGATCCGTGGGCCTCGATGTGTTCACGTGCGATGTTTGTAAAAACAAGGGCGTCAATATGAATACCAATGTGGCGGAATTGTTTTGTTCCTTCGGAAGTCATTTCAATGATCGCCCAGTCACACTTAGAGTTAACTGCCTTTCTTAGGAAGCGATGCATAAAAAACCTTCCAGGCATTGTCATCTTCAACTTGTTTGCATTATTCTCGTCTCCAATTTTAAAACGTATGGTGCTGGCGAGCGCTGTCTTTTGGCCACTAGACTCTAATATTGAGTTTATAAATTCACATACACTTGATTTTCCTTTTGTTCCGGTAACTGCAGCTATTTTAATTTTTTTAGAAGGTTGTCGGTATACTAATATTCCGAAAACCACGAGCATCCGGTGATAAGTAGGGGAGAGTGTATTAAATATCTTTGTAGGGATAAACTTTTTAATAAACATCAGCATACTAAGAAGAGAGAATTTTTAAAGCCAGCTTCAATCTCTCACTTGCACCCGTTATGTCTCTAGGAACTTCTTTAAGTGCGTTTCTAGACTCAGCTAGAGAATATCCCATTGTGGCGAGTGCTTCCATTGCGTCCATGTCTTCCTTTAAGGATGGATCATGAACACTTTTTCCAACCTTGTCACCAAGTTCAAGAATTATTTTCTTAGCACTCTTTGCACCGATTCCTGATACCTTAGTTAGATACGAATCATCGCTTTGTGCGATAGCGCTCATTAGTGTTGCTGTGTCTGCAAGGGAGAGTATTCCTAGTGCCGACTTTGGTCCAACTCCTGAAACTCCAATTAACATTTCAAAGAATTCAAGATCTTCTCTGCTTCTAAAGCCGTATATATCTAGTGACGTTTCGCGTACTGCAAGATGCGTCCAAAGAGTAGTTTCTTCGTTTTCCGGTGAATTTGCCAATGTGTCTGGACTTACAAGTACTTTGTAGCCAACACCTTGAACATCAAGAACCATATATTCAGGGTCTTTTAAAGCCACCTTACCTGTTAATTGTATGAACATAGGGTTAGTATACCCCGAAGGGCTTGTTTTTTGCCATATATTTTGTAATATACCCATTTATGGCAACAAGTAAATCAGGAAAAAAATCAGCAAGGCAAGCAGAGGCTAAGCGCGTGTTTAACGTGCGTAGTGTTCGTGCCATGAAAGCATCTATTAAAAAGGTAGGTGAGCTTGTTGGAAACAAAGACAAGAAGGGAGCAGAAGAGATTCTTCCAACTGTTTTTAAAACTATTGATAAGGCAGAGAAGCGAGGCCTTCTTAAAAAGAATACCGCTAATCGAAAGAAATCAAGAATTTCTAAATCTATTGCAAACGTATAAACAAAAATCTTAAAGACAGGCTTGTGTTTTGTTAATACAGTTTAACTAATGTGAATAAAACAAGGAAATTTTGGTCAAAAGGAATTGCATCTTTTTTGTATAGGAGATATGCAGGGGTTAGGTTTTTTAAAATGCACAGTCAGATCTGTGAAGAGTTTGTTTCAGGGAAAAATATTCGTGATATTTTAGATATTGCATGCGGCCCTGCTGACTTTCTTGACTTAGTTTCCAAAAGCGACCCAACTCTAAATTTATTTGGAGTAGATTTATCTCCAAAGATGGTGGAGGCAGCAAAAGATAAGTTAAAAGAAAGGGCTAAAATCACAGAAGGAGATATTGATTCTCTTGTATTTGAGGAAGATTCTTTTGATTTAATAACTATTATGATGGCATTTCATCATTTTTCTAAAAAAAGAGAAGCTATTGAAACTTTAGCTGGTTTGGTACGTACAAATGGGCGAATTGTAATCGCGGATGTTATTGCAAATTCTAGGCCTCAAGAAATACTTTGGAATTGTCTCGAAAAGATAACAGGAGTGAGAGGATACGTCGACCACTACAGAGAAAAAGATTTAGTTAAATTTGCACATCAAGCCGAACTTAGTTGCACATGCAAAGAAGTGCCAGGAATGGCAAAGCGATATAAGGTTTGTGAGTTATCCAAATAACTTTTTATGTGCTCTCGACAGGAATCGAACCTGTATCAATGGTTCCGCAAACCACCATTCTATCCGTTGAACTACGAGAGCAGTTCGACGCTACTATACAACTAAACTCCAAGTCTTTCTAGTATTTTTTGACCCAGGGGCTCACTTAGTTCTTCCTCTGGTAAATATTCGCTTAAATATGAATGAATTTGTTCAGCATCAGTGTCCTCGAGAGTCACAATAATATGTGGAACCATAAATCTCCGGGCGTCTACTATTAAGGTAGGGCTTTCTGTTCCGCGATCTTCAATCCAAAAAGCAACGAGCATCTTGTATGGAAACAAGGACTCATCAATTAATATTCCTTGAGGTGTTAGAGAAAACTCCAATTCCTTTGGTGGTTTTGCTGAAAGCATAGCCATAGTGAATGATCCTATTATTATAAGAAGAGCAAAAAAGAAATTTTTAAATAGAATTGCAACAACTGCGCTTGAGACTGCAATTATTCCCAGTGCCCAAAACCAATCAGGTCCTTTTTCTGAGTGCGAGTGCTCGTAGGCTTTCCAAGAGATGTCTTTTTGCATACTTAAGGGGATATAGTATTTCCACAGCCTTGAGAGTAATTAGGTATGGAGTCTGTTTCTAAACAGAAAGTTATTGTGTAAGAGGCAACTCCTTGGGATTGGTATGTATAGTCGTATATTGGTGTATTAGGATCTCCTGCAAAGGCTGATATTGCACCAGCGGCAACCAGAGCAGAGGTAAGATCGTCGCTTCCGTCTATGTTAATTGCTGTGGACTCCAAAGGAAACCCGTTATTATCAATATAATACAAGGAAAGGGCGTTTTTCAACTGATTAACATCTTCTAGCCTACGAGTATCACGAGACTTGGTCTGCATTGTTGTTAAAGTGGCAAGTACAACGGATGCCAGCATCGCTATTATTGCCATAACAACTAAAAGTTCAATTAGGGTAAAGCCTCGCTTCTTCATGTATATATTGTATAGAGATACTCTCAAGTATTCAATCTCTCTCTTGTGCTAGTATTTCCATATGAAGAGTGTAGTAACAATTGGTGGTGGCACTGGAAGTTTTGTACTCCTGTCTGGGTTAAAAAAATACCCCTTAGATATTTCTGCAATTGTAAGTATGACAGACGACGGAGGCTCTACCGGTGTACTAAGAGACGAGCTTGGTGTACTGCCGCCTGGTGATGTCCGTAAGTGTCTTGCGGCTTTAGCCCAAGCCTCGCCTGAGGTTAGGGATCTATTTAACTACAGATTCACAAACGGAAAATTAGAAGGACACAATGCAGGTAATTTATTTCTATCTGCCCTTGAGAAGGTTACGGGTAGTTTCATTGAGGCAGTAGAAGTTGCAGGGAAGATTCTAAATGTATACGGAAAAGTTATCCCAGTGACAAGGGAAGATGTCAGGCTAGTTGTTGAATTAAATAATGGAGTTTCATTACAAGGGGAGAATAAGTTAGATGACAACGAAGAGGTTAGAGAAAATGGCGTTAGGGGAATTTCTTTCAATCATGAGGTTGAAGCAAACGAAGATGCACTCGATGCAATTTCTAAAACAGACTTTGTTGTAATTGGTCCCGGTGATATATATGGAAGCATTATCCCTAATCTTTTGGTTAATGGAATACCAGAAGCACTTAAAAACACAAAAGCGAAGATAGTTGTTATTGCCAACATAACTAATAAAAAAGGATTGACTGATGGGTTCACAGCCCAAGACTTTGCTAAATTTATTGAAGGCTATCTTCTTGGCAGGAGTGTAGATGTTGTTATTTACAACACTCAAGAACCAAAGGAAGAATTAATCTCCAAATATGAAGAACAAGAGGGTGAAGATACGATTGTTGAAGTTGAGAGAGACAATGATCGTTTAGTAATTGGGAAAGATCTTTTAGTAGATGAAGAAAAACATTTTATCCGTCACGATAGTGACAAATTGTCCAGTGCTGTTGTAGAGTATATGAAAGACAATGAATAAAATACTTCTAATAATCTGTGTATTAATGTTTCCTGTAATGGCATCAGCCAACAGTGCTGGATTGGTAAGTGGAATTTGGTTTGAAACCACTCCCGTAACAGATTTTAAGGAGACGTCGGTGTATTCAGTCGTTCATAATCAAACCGACGAACAGATTCAGGGTATTGCAACACTCTTTGTCGACGGGGAGGCAGTCGTTGCCGAGGACGTTGTTGTAAAAAGAGGGGATATAACAAGGGTGGGTATTCCGTATAAATTCTCTGCAGGCCCACATAAGGTAAATATGCACTTTACCGCAAACAATGAATCAGAAGTAACATCCTTAGAATTAACAGGTGCAATAATCATTGTTGTTAAAGACAGTGATGGGGACGGTATTGAAGATACTAGAGATACTGATGACGATAATGATGGAATTAGTGATGCGGATGATACAGAGCCGTTAGTTAAACAGGAAGAAAGTGTTAGCAATGTGAGTAAGCAGCTAATTCAAAAAATAACTAAAAACAAAGTTGCAACAAGCTCAATACTTACTTCGATAAATGATGTAAGAGAAAGAGGTGCTACTGTAATGAGGGAATATGAAGAAGAGTCAAGAGAATCACTCGAAGAGCTTCAGAATAAAGGAAATTTAACAAAGGCTGAAGAAGGAAAGAAGAGGGAACATCAACTTGCAGCCGTTGGAGCCTCAGGAGTAGGTGCGGTGTTAGAAAGTGATTGGTTGTTTTACGTTCACGTCTTGGTATTGGTTTTAAGTGTGGGACACCTTGGTTGGAAATTATTCATTAGTAGGTTTAGAAGAGTAGAGGAGGAATAAAAAACCCGCTTTCGCGGGTATTTTTATTGTTCTGCGGAGGGCAAGGGACTCGAACCCTCATGGGTGTAAACCCGCTTGTTTTCAAGACAAGTTCCTTACCAATTCGGAGCAACCCTCCATGCGGGTATCCTAACAGATATGCTATAGTAAAACCATGTTAGAAACACTAGGACCAAACACTATGGCATTTATTTTAATAGCTCTATGGGCACTTCCCTGGAAAGGGTGGGCGCTATGGCTTGCCGCAAAAAGAGGAGAAAAATGGTGGTTTATCGCGTTACTGGTTTTAAATACAGTAGCAATTCTTGAGATTATTTATATTTTTGCAATTGCAAAAAGGAAGAGTTATAAATGAAAAAATATTTAGGTGTAGATTATGGAACTAAGAAAATTGGGCTCGCACTCTCAGACGATGCGGGCGTTTTAGCATTTCCACATAGCGTTGTTATAAACAGTAAAGATGCACACGAACAAATAAAGGAAATTGCAAAAGCAAATTCAATAACAGATGTGGTTGTAGGATATTCTAAAGATTTAGACGGTACAGAAAACCCGATAATGGAAAACATAATAGAATTTCAAAAGGAATTAGAAGGAGAAGGGTTTTCTATGTTTTTAGAGCCAGAATTTTGGTCAACTTTTCAAGCAAAAAGAATGAATGATGACTCGGTGGCAGACGCCTCGGCTGCTGCCATAATATTACAAAGTTATCTCGACAGGGTATAATTTTTATATGAAAGATAAAATCACAATAGACGACTTTGCAAAGATTGAGATAAAAATTGGAACGATACTAGAAGCTAAGCGTGTTCCCGAAACAGACAGGTTAATTAAATGTACTGTTGATTTAGGGGAAGACGAAAATAGAACAATAGTTTCAGGCATTGCACACTTACGAAACCCAGAAGACCTTGTAGGTAAGCAACTTCCGTATATTACAAACTTAGAACCAAGGAGCATTAAAGGAGTTGAGAGTAATGGAATGCTTTTAGCAGTAGGAGGGGATGATTCTTTTGCATTATTACATCCTGATGTTGAAGTAGAACCTGGAACTGCGGGTAAATAGTTATGAGAGAAGCTAGAGATTGGATACAACAGAAGGCCGATTCAGCACACGCCCGTATATGGCTTGTAATACTTTCGTTTACAGAAAGTAGCGTGTTTGTAATTCCGCCTGATCCACTACTTGCCGCGATGGTTTTCTTGAATAAGAGGAGATGGATTCGCTATACAGTAATTACAGCAGGAGCCTCAGTAGCTGGTGCCGTATTTGGTTACGTAATTGGAGCGATACTTTACGATACGGTAGGAATTAAGCTTATAGAGATATACTCATTACAAGAACACATGATCAAGGCTACGGAGTTAGTTCAGAAAGGAGTTTTTGTTTTTACACTAACGATGGCTTTCACACCGATACCATTTAAGGTAGCTGTTTTATCCGCCGGATTTACTAAAGCGAACTTCATGGCATTTTTTATAGCAACCGTAGGGGGGCGCTTTGCTAGATACTTTTTAGTTGCATATGTTGCAAAAGTATTTGGAGATAATGGAGAAGTTATAATGAAAAAAATATGGTGGTTTGCAACTTTGGCAGGAATTCTAGTTATCACCGCTGTTACTTTGTACATATACCTGTTTTAGATGCATCAATAGTTGATGCTATACTTATTTAATGCAAGGTCTGCACATAAACACCGTTGCAGCGCTATTTCCGCCGCCAAAGTTCCTTTCTATGCCTGCCGCTGGTATAGATATTTCGGAAACCTCCATAAAATATCTTGATGCCGAATATTCTTCTAAAGGATTAATTCCAGACGTCTTTGATTCAGTAAGATTGCCCAAGGGAGTTATCGTAGAAGGAGCGGTTGAAGATATTCCAGGACTAACTACTGCCTTAAAAGAATTAAAAAGTAGAAACAAGAGAAAGTTTGCCAATGTTTCATTACCTGAAGAGTTGGTGTATTTATATACTCTAGAGGTACCGACCGCTCATTCGAAAAAAGAAGTGCTACAGGTTATAGAATTCTCACTTAGTGATCATGCGCCTATTCCGGTGGATAATGCAGTCTTTAATTATGGTGTTATACGAGAAAAAGGGGATATTACCGAGATTAGTGTCACGGTATTTCCTAAAAATGTTATAGAAGGATATAAAGAAGCTTTTGAAAATAGCGGTTTTGAAGTAGTTGGCTTTGAGTTAGAGGCTAGCTCAATAGCAAGAGCACTTATTCCTCAAAATACAAAACAAGTATCGATGATAATTGATTTTGGTAGAGCAAGAACAGGAATAACTATTGCCTCAGGGAGAACTCCCATATTTAGCACGACAGTTAAAATTGGGGGAATGGCCTTCACTGAGTCTGTTATAAAACACATGGGAGTTTCAGAAGTTGAGGCTAACTTAATAAAACTAGAACAGGGAATCACAAATTGTGAAAATCAAGAGATGTGCAAAGAATTTATAGAAACAGCTACCGTTTTAATTAACGAAATTCAAAGACACTACAGATATTGGGACACACGACGAGACGATGAGGGAAACAGAATTGCTGGAATTGAAAAAATCTTGCTCTGTGGAGGAGGAGTGGGCCTAAGAGGATTAACTGAACACATTGCAGGAATACTTAAGGTGCCAGTTAGAGTGGGAAATGTTTGGGAGAATATGTTTAGTTTAGATAAGCATATTCCTCGCGTTGAAAGAGTAGTATCTTGGCGCTATGCAACAGCAGTAGGACTTCTTTTAAGAGATCAAAATTAATATGACAAACGTATTACCAATTAAAGACAGAAAGGAACTGCAAATAAACTATTGGCTTAGAGTAGGCGCTACCTTTTCTTTTATCGCAGCTATTTCTTTAATGATAGGTTTGGTTTCACTTTTTCCAGCATATCTTTTAGCACAAGAAGATCTAAAAGAAGCGATGATTCAGCAAGAAATCCAAGAGAAGACTCGAGAGGCTGCAAAACAGGATTCTGCTATACAAACAGCAAGATTAGTAACTACACAAATTGAAGATCTTCTTAAAAATGATCGAGTAAATCCTACGGAGGCTATAGAAACAGTAATTGAGGATTGGAAGGGGCACGCCGATACAATAATAATAAGTGGATTTGCATACTCAACTTCAAAAGAAAGACCCGAGCTTAGAGTTTCAGGAGATGCACTAGACCGTACGTCGCTGAATTCATTTGTTCAAACTCTTAGAAAGAATGAAGATTTTTATAACGTATCTTTTCCCGTTTCTGATTTAGCAGGAACCGACATTATCAACTTTTCTCTGGTAGTTAAATTCTAATATGAACAAAACTACTCCACTAATATTACTTACAGCAGGTGCACTTTTATTAAGTGCTGTGGGCTCGGCGTACGTGTGGTCCTTTTTGGAAGTTCGATCTATCGTAGAAAACGTTGCTACTATATCAGCAAAGGCTGAGCTATGGGCATCTTCAAATGAAAACGCACAAGTAGTTAGAAGATCAGTTAGAGAAATCCAAGCACAGAGAGAGGTTTTAGATACGTATTTTATAAAAGAAGACGAAATAGTTTCTTTTTTGGATGATATTGAGGAAATAGGTGATCACGCAAGACTGCCAATTGAAGTTATTGCAGTTGAGTCTGGAATTCCGATAGATAAAGACGGTCTTATCAGGCCACTTAGCATATCTCTAAGAGTATCAGGCGAACTGGAAGATATTTTTTACGCTCTTGCAATGCTAGAGGCTATGCCGAGGGCTGTTTCAGTTGATGGAGTTGGTCTAACACAAGAGAGAGAGGAGGGTACGTGGATAGGTGAGGTCAAGGTTGTGGTAACACAAATAAGTGAATAAGTATGAAAACCATTACGTATAAAATAAAAAAATATTTAGGGCAGTATAAATATTTACAGAGCTTTTTTGAGGTTCTTGAAAAAACACCAAGATACGCTATTCATTGGTATATGATGTTAGTTTTTGGGATGTTGATAGCACTTTCTACTGTTGTTTTAGCTTGGGTTGTATTTCCCAGAGTTGCACTAAAGGTCGATAAAGAAATAGAAATCACAGTAGACACCGTTAAAGCCGCTGATCTTCAGAAAGTTTTGGATTCTTACGAGATAAGGGAGATTGAATTTAAGAGGTTGAGATTAAATCCTACGGAAATTGTTGACCCAGGAAGATAGTATGAAGAAACTTCTTTATATATTAATTCCTTTAGGGATACTCGGATATATTTTTTTCTTTACACCTAGTACGGATGAAGATTTGTATTTTTATGATGAAGAGGCTGGATATGTTTACGAAACAGAAGTTTCAAGTATAGATGAGTGTACAGAACTTGAACAATACGATGAAGAAAGCAGTATATGTTACTTCGAATGTGATACGGAGGAAGAATGTATCGCCATAGAGGAAGAGATAGATAAAGAACTGGGCCTTTTAGGAGATGAGTACTTTAGTTTTTCACAAGACTTCCAGGAGTTTGATGGAGATGTTCAAGAACTGGAAGAGCAGGTTGAGGTTTCATATTCACTAGAAAAAGGAGAAGTCTTTGTTTTAACTGAAGGTACTGAGAATGACGCTCATATTAAGATTAGAAAGTGGCTTGCAGGCATCTCTCCGGATAAATTTTCCGATAATTATTTAAATCGACTTGTTATATACAGTGAAGTTGATGGAGACACTGCAGCATACGTTGAAAAGACGGATACGGATAAGTGGGACATGTTTGTTAACGTAGATGTTTTAAGGGAAAGTGAAAAAGAGATGGTGTTTACCTTGGTTCATGAATTTGCACACATATTAACTTTAAATTCATCACAACTTAATGAAGAAGTGGGTGAGAGTGATTGTGCACAACATTATGTTGAAGAAGGGTGTTTGTATAAAAGTTCATATTTTAATTCCTTTTGGAATATGTTTTGGAAAGATGGTGCAGGAGGAGGTTCTTTTGTAACAGACTACGCATCCACTGATGCGGGGGAGGATATTGCAGAGTCTTTTTCTTTCTTTGTCTTTGAGAAGAAAAAAGATCCAACAACTATTGCTGAGGAAAAAACGATATTCTTTTACGAATATTCCGATTTGGTAGGTATACGAGAATCGATACGCTCAGTACTTACACCGTTTGTGAGGAAGAGATTGATTGACCCTAGGCTCTAAGACCGTTACAGTATCACCATTGCTCCTATAGTTTAATGGATAAAACAAGAGGCTTCTATCCTCTCGATCTGGGTTCGACTCCTAGTGGGAGCACAAAATTACAAAACCACCCAAGAGGGTGGTTTTGTATATCGGGTGGGCGTTAAGGGACTCGAACCCCTGGCCTACTCGGTGTAAACGAGTTGCTCTAGCCAACTGAGCTAAACGCCCGATGGTGGCATTATATACAGACTTTAGTATATTTCAATGGGTATGGATAAGATAACAATAATATTCGAAGACGAAAACGTTCTGGTTTTAAACAAACCAGCAGGTTTAGTAGTCCACGGTGACGGAAGAACAGAAGAGAAAACACTCTCAGACTGGCTTATCAACAACTATCCAGAGATTGAAAATGTAGGGGAGCCTTGGAAAGAAATTCCACGTCCTGGTATTGTTCACCGACTCGATCGCGATACTAGTGGGGTTATGATTGTTGCTAAAAACCAAGACACTTACGAATTTCTTAAAGAGCAATTTAAAGAAAGAGAAGTAAAAAAGGAATATCTTGCATTTGCACATGATCATTTTAAAGAAGAAGAGGGAGAAATTGATAGACCTATTGGGAAAAGTAAGTCTGATTTTAGGAGATGGTCCGCACAACCCGGAAGTCGCGGAGTTCAAAGGGAGGCCATTACCCTATGGGAGACTCTTAAAGAAGTTCCTTTTGGAAGTAAGGTGTATACATATATACGTCTTATGCCTAAAACTGGACGTACGCACCAACTACGAGTGCATTTAAAGGCAATACACCACCCCATTGTGTGTGATAGTCTCTACGCCCCAAAAAGGGAATGTGCTCTAGGATTTAATAGGTTGGCACTTCACGCTAGTAAGTTAACTGTAGAATTACCCGGTGGAGAGGTAGAAGAGTTTGAAGCGCCACTGCCGGAAGACTTTAAAAGCGCTTTAGAGATTGCTTAGAACACTTCTACATGATACAGTTTCGCCCAATATGATAAACAAAGTAGATACAAGCCCAGTGAACATGGAAGAAAGAGCAAATCTTGGTATTAAAGCAGGAGATACTGTTCGCGTGTGGTTAAAAATTGAAGAAAAAGGAAAGACAAGACTTCAAGCATTTGAAGGATTGGTTCTAGCGCGTAAACACGGAAACGAAGCAGGAGGTACATTTACAGTACGAAAGGTTTCAAGTGGGGTAGGAGTGGAAAAGATTTTTCCACTATACTCACCATCAATTGATAAGATTGAAATTGTGAAAAGAGCTAAGGTTCGTCACGCAAAGATCTACTTCATTAGAGATAAGGTTGCTCGAGAAGTTAAACGACTACTTCGTCGAACTAAAATGATGAATGTTTCAACTAAGGGGTCTGCAGAACTTGAGGCAGAGAGAAAAGTAGCTGAAAAAGAAGAAAATGTACGACTAGAAGAAGAAGAGAAGCGAGCAGAGAAAGAAGAAAAAGCTCCAGAGGAAGAAGAGAAGGTAGAAGAATCAACTGAAGAAGAGAAAGTAGAAGAAGTTACAGAAGAGGTTGTTGAAGAAAAAGAGGAGGCACCAGTAGAGGAGGAAGAAAAGAAAGAAGAATAACAAAGGGGCGCTAAGGCGCCTTTTTTGTTAAACTTTTTCTAAGCTCAGGTGGTGAAATTGGTAAACACGCTGGTATGAGGTACCAGTGCCTTAGGGTTTGGAGGTTCAAGTCCTCTCCTGAGCACAAATAGTATTTAAATTGATATACTCAAAGAATGATTCATTATATTTGTACAGGAGGTTGTAAAGGAGAATCGTCCGAGGCAGGCGTTTGTGGTGCAGAAGAGTGCCCTAAACATGGACTATCTCTAACTGCTTGCGAGTGCCTAGACGGAAAACACGGAGAGCAAAAAGAATACTCTGCGCCAAAATAATAGTGGCGCAGAGCGTTTTTAATGATCGTGAACGGACGTTCGTGCTTCTGGATTCCTTGCGAGTTTCCAAATCTGTTTTATCAGATAGTAAACTACGTAGGCTGACAAGGCTATGTCAATCCAGCCCCATCCTGTTATTAAGATGCCAACGCCTCCAACTGCTATTGCAGCATTGTTAAGCATGTCTGCTTTGAAGTGTGCAGGGAGCGTACGTCTTATATCACGATGATGATCATGATGCACATGATGAAGAATTCTTGTTTGCCAGAAATTCAACAAACCGCCTATTGAGGCGATCAAGATCACTCCCTCGCCAATGACTTGACCATCGTCTAAAAATCTACCAACAGCTTCATAGGTAATCCATACTGCAGATGCTCCTAAAAGAGCAACGCTAATCCAAAAACCAGTATCGCGAACTACAGTTTGGTTGCCAATCTTATATCTCACCGAGAGTCCAACTAACAATGCAAGCATTATTGTTAGTCCATCGAGCGAAACATGAGCCGAATCAGCAAGTAGAGAAAAAGATCCCACCAGGTAAGCGCCTGGTAATTGAATAACAAGAATCAGTCCCGTTATTGCAAGTACCGAAGACAGACGCCTCACTTCGCACCAGCATACTTCTGGCTGTGTGCACGTGGGATAGTGTTGTGCGTGCGAATGTGTCATCGGACACCCCTTTAATAGTTTCTGGTAACAGTTAGCCTTCTTTTTACTCTGGAGTCAAGAAAATGTATACTCACACAATGGTGCTTTACACAGGAAAAGGAGACGGCGGAAAATCTGGACTATTCACTGGAGAAAGACTGGCTAAGGACGAGAGTATTTTTGAAGCACTAGGTACGGTAGACGAGTTAAATACCTTTGTTGGTTGGTGTAAGGTGGCTTGCGGAATCGACTGGCTTATAAACGAGCGAAGAACTAGTGATATTTTATTAGACGTACAAAACCATCTTTTTACAATTCAGGCGGAGTTGGTTGGCGCTGAAAAGGGGATTCCAGAAGAGTCTATAAAAGATATGGAGTTTTTAATAGAAACCATTGAAGGAAAACTTCCAAAGATAGTTAGTTTTTTAATTCCCGGAGGGAATGAACTTTCCTCTCGTCTTGATATTACTCGTGCTGTTTCAAGAAGGGCGGAGAGAAGATTGATTTCAGATGGATCTGTTTCAAAAAACACTCTTACTTATGCAAACAGACTTTCTTCTTTGCTATACGCACTTGTGCGGTTTGTGAACCACAATGGAAACGTAGAAGAGAAACCGCCTGAGTATATATAAGCTCGCAAAATAAGGTAAAATTTGGTATATATAGCGGGTGCGAAAGCACACAATATGGCGACTATGGTGTAATGGTAGCACTACTCCTTGTGGAGGAGTCAGTTCGGGTTCAAATCCCGATAGCCGCCCAAAACAGTAATCCACACCAATACTTGATAAATGCAAATAAGTCTCTCTCAAAGGGGTACACTTAGAGTATTATCAATAGTATAAGTAATATGGAATTTTCACTACTACTTGCACAAGTAATTGGTTTGTATCTTCTTCTAGAAGGTCTAGTTATTCTAACTCAGCGTAAATTCGTTATGAATGTTGTTGCTGACATGAGTAATCACAAGTCTATGCTATACGTCCTAGGGGCGATGCTAACCATCTTAGGTCTCCTAATTGTTCTCAACCACAACGTGTGGGAAGCAACATGGCGTGTCGTACCAACTCTTGTTGGTTGGGCAATGCTAATTAAGGGAGTAATGCTTTTCTTCGTACCAAAAATGGTTATGAACAAAGCGCGACGATTTGCTAAAAACCGCAACATGGCAGTTTTGGCAGGAATGGTTGCTGTAGTTGTTGGAGCATATCTTGCATACCAAGGCTTCGGTCTAGGTGCATAATTTTGCATACATCACTTAAGT
>CAYNQE010000006.1:18005-34932 GCA_964399345.1 uncultured Candidatus Saccharibacteria bacterium | reverse complement strand
AAGCACCAGACCCCAGAACTCCCAAATTGCCATTTACATCCAATTTATTCCCAGGCGTAGTCGTCCCGATGCCGACGTTGCCGTTCTGTATTCTCATTTTTTCATTTCCAGCAACAGAGAATGTATAGTCAGATAAGCTATCAAAGTTTGTTCTTTGATTCGTATAATCAATCGTTGTCCATCCATTTGTCCCATCACCACGCTGTAATCTTAAAATATCGGATGCATTATCAGGTCCTTGGATACTTAATTTCGCCCCTGGAGTTGTCGTCCCGATGCCGACGTTGCCTGAATTAAGTATAGTCATAGCCTCAGTTGCTCCGTTGTTTCCAACTAAGAAGTGCATGTCGGCCCCTGTTGCTCCAATTCCTGAAGTTGTTTGGAAAGATAGGTCTTGGGTTGTTCCTGTTCCTCCTAGAACGATTGGTGAAGTGATTTGTGTTGTAAAGGTTGGAGATGTACCAAAGACAGCAACTCCTGTTCCTGTTTCGTCAGAAAGGGCTGCAAGGAGTCCTGCTGAGTTGTTTAGTTCTGCTTCAAAGGCAGCGTCTGCTGCTGAAATTGAGTAGAAGTCAGTTCCTGCTTCTAGGTCTAGAAGTGTACGCATTGCAGCGTAGTTGGCGGCAGAGACTAGTGATTGGCCGTTTGCCGACGGAGTGACTCCTGCCCAAGTGTCTAAGTCAGCATCATATGCTTGTACGTTGGTGCCGATTGTTAGCCCAAGCGATGTTCGTACTGTCGCTCCACTCTCGTAGGCAAATGCCCCTGCTCCTGTTGCAACTAGGAACTCTCCGTCAGTAGACGCTGCTCCTAATGTGTTTAGGTCATCTAGTACTCCATTAACTTCAAAGTCGATGTCGTTAGTACCGTCTTGATAGGTTACAGTGATTCCTGTTTCAGTTCCTCCTAACATTCCTCCTACGAAGTCTTCGACTTCTTCTTCGGTTAGAGTAGCTGTTATGTATCCTGCGCCGTTAGTGATTGCGTTGTTGTTTAGTGAGATGTTTGCTGTTCCGTCGAATGATACTCCTGCGATTGTTCGAGCTGTAGCCAGTGCTGTTGCAGTTGCAGCTAAGTCAACTGTAATGTCATCAGGGATGTATGCATCAGTTAGTGCTGTACCATTCCATACACCATCGGTAATGACTCCAAGGTTGGATACAAGGAACTGTTGTGTTGAGGTTGCACCAACTGTGAAGGTGGCTGAAGGTGTGGTGGTGCCGATGCCAATACTGTTAGCAGATGAATCGATAACAAAGGTGTTTGAATCAAAGTTAAGGTCAGCTGAGTTAGTGTCTAGATCAAAGGTTGTTGTGGCATCCACTGTTAGTGCGTCGTTGAAGTCTGCAAAGTCAAGAATGTCGTCTGCGATCTCACTTTGGTCGATAGAACCGTCTGTGATGTCATCACCTGCTATGGCGTCTCCAGTTTGTAGGAAGTTAGTAACATCTGAGAGTACTGCGTATAGTCCTGCTTCGTTGTCTAGCTGTACTTCTTTAGCATCAAGTTGAGTTTGAATTGCCGATGTTACGCCATCTACGTAGTTAAGTTCGGTTGTTGTTAGTGTTGCACCGTCTAGGATCTCTAGTTCAGCCTCTGAGATTGTAGCTGCACCGATTGTGATTGAAGTGGTGAAGGTTGGAGAAGTACCAAATACCAGTGCGCCACTTCCTGTATCATCTGTGACTGCAGTGTCTAGGTTCGCAGATGATGGTGTTCCTAAGAAGGTGGCGATTCCTGATGCTAGTCCTGATACTCCTGTTGCAATTGGAAGAGACGTAGCATCACTTAAATCAAAAGCAGGAGTTGCATCACTTGCCCCAAGAGAAACCGATACTCCACCGTAGGAAACTGAAGAGTTTGCTAATTCTGCGTTTCCAATTTCTCCTGCTGGAAGTGAGACCGTTCCGCTTGATATTGTGAGCCCCTCTGAGCCTGTGATGAGGCCAGAAGCTGTGGTAGTTGCAAGAGTAGCGCTGTTCGTAGCCACAAGGTCAGTGGTTGTTGCAGTTCCTGAAACTGTAAGTGAACCTGTGGTTAGAAGACCAGTGATTGTAGCGGATGCTGCTGTAACTGCATTTGTAAATGCCCCAGAAAGAGCAGAGAGTGCGGAGCTGAAATCACCTGTAGTTGCAGTAACTGCTCCAAGTGTTGAAGTTCCTGTAACTCCTAAAGTTCCTTCCACGTCTAGTTTGTATGATGGGGTTGTTGTTCCTATTCCTACATTTCCGCCATCAGTAACTGTAACTCTCTCGCTTCCAGCTGTGTAGAAACGTAAGTAGTCTTCGTCTGAAGACTCTTCTGCAGTTACGTATGTATCTTGGTCTACGTCGATAACTCCCCCTAATCCTTGCCATGCGCCAGAAGAATATCCTTCGTATTGAGTTGTGCTTGTGTTGTAGCGTATTAATCCTGTTTCCCCTGTTGGACGTTGTGCGCTTGTTCCAACTGGAATATGAATAGCATCAGTTGCGTCTATATAGAAAGTGACTGCAGGAGTTGTGGTACCCACACCTATCTTATCCGTACTTGCGCCAACGAAGAAGGTGTTTGTATCTACAGTTAGATCTGCTGAGATTGTAGTTGTTGCAAGAGACGCTGTGCCCGAAAGAGTCGTTGCGCCGTCTACAGTGAAGGTTCCTGTTGTTGTTACATTACCAACTGATCCAGCGTCAACGATTGTGAATAGGTTGTTTGTTCCATCTCGGAATGTGATTGTACCGGTGTCTGCTACGTCAAAGTTCCATGTTGTTGCTGTAGTTGTAATATCACCTCCATTAACAGCTAAATCTCCAGAAAGAGTTAAGTCTGTAAACACTGCAGGTGAAGTAAAGGTGGTAGAGCCGTTAAACGTTACAGCCCCGTCGAAAGTAGAGCTACCTGATACGGTAAGCGACGTAGCTGCGATACTAGAGTTTGTTATCCTTGAGTTTGATATATCTACGTCTCCAAGATTATCTATTCTCTGAGTCCTGGCGATACTTACAAAACTAGCACCTGTATTAAGTTCACTAGCTAATGATATACGTGCAATTTCTTGCCGTAATTCATTCTCAGACTGTTGAAGTTGTGCAAGGCTTACACCTTCTTCTCTTACTATTCTTTGGGTTTCAATTACTCTTTCTATAACTGGCTGGTTGATGATGTTCTGTACAACCTTACTGGGAGTAGTTGCCTTCTCGCTGTATACAAATTCCTCTGCGTTTTCCTTTGTAACACTCTTAACACTTATATCCACGCGTCCTCGTGCATTTCCCGTGGCAACAACTGTTGAGTTTGGAGTTAATTTGGCTCCTAGTCGAGAAAAGAATCCGTTAACATTCCTGTATATGTTCTCTGCAAGATCTACAGCACCTGCTTGAGCCAACATATTTCCTCCCATAATTGAGCTTGCGGGCTGTCCTGCAAAGTCATCCAATGCAACAACTGTTTTACTAAATCCGTTATCAAGAGCACGAATATTATCTGGAATGTCCTGCAAGGAAGCAACCGCATAATTAACTCCCTCCTCTGTGATTGCCAAGGCCTCTTCGTAATATCTATTATCAATTACCGAATATGACCCAAAGACCAATGCTACTGAGGTAACCATGGCTACAGCTTTGTTTGCTATATCAGCGATAGGATTTACTGGAACCATTGAAGGCCTTTCAATGATTTCCATTTTATCTTCTTCTGCAATTTTTGCGCGGAAGTGAGTTGCTGTTATTGGACTCTCAATGTTTTCTACCAAAGGCTGGGAGTATGAGTACACTTCTCCTTCGACTTTTTCTACAGGAACCTCCTCGACTACTGTGGGCTTTCCTTTGTACTCAGCTTTTCTCTGTTGGGATAATTGCTCTTTGCGAATTTCTTTTTCTTCAACTTGTTTTAAAACAAAATCGTTAAGCGAATTCTCTTCAACGAACCACGATCTTCCGATACGGCGACATTCAAGAGAGTTAACTCTACACATCCTTCCAACGTAATCCGAAGTATATCCAACAGATTTACCTGCGGACATTGCGGAAAGATATTTTTTGTTGTCTAGAATTAAATGTTTACTCACGGTTTTTTTAGCCGGGTCGTAAACGCGATGTAGCTATATAATATATAGGTATGTCGTAAAAAGCACGTGTTGCCTGTGGATATATCTGTATTGAAATTTGATACCTTAACCTAACAAGTGTCCATCGAATGTATCAAGATTTCTTGGAGGTTCTCCTAGACACTCAACTTGTTAAAACCTTGATTCAAATTTTGGCTCGGAGGTAGCCAAAAATGAACTACACTGAATCTTATTATAAGAAGATTTTTTTGATTAGATCCATTTATACTGACAACAGCTATACGCTCTCCTGAGTGCGAAAATGAGGCTTTTAGAGGCTCTTGTATGAGCCTCCGGAAGTCACGTTTCAGACCTACTAATTCCAGTGATAGGGAAAACGATTTCTCATAAATTTAGAGAGGCCATTCCCGATGTGGCTATGTATTACTTGCCCATTCGCAAGTTGGTATTTGAAAACTAATTATTTTGCGACGTATAGAAACTTTGTTCCTGGGAATAATTCTCCGAAGTTCTCTTGCAATCCTGGTAATAAATCAGATGGTATTAGGAAGTCTACTATTGAGCCAACTACATTGGAAACAGCTGCAACCTCTCCAAACACGAAACTATAGGCTCCATAGCCTCCTGCTACCAATATTAGCGCCAATATAACCCAAGAACGACTCAACGATCCATGTTTTCTAGCCACTTTAGGTGGTGGTGTAAAGACAACCTGTTTCTTTAAGCCAATCCCGTCTACGTTCTCGACGTTACGAGATACATTAACACTCGGTATTTGGGTGATTTTAGGCATCTGAGTCATTTCTTCAGAAGGACTCTCCAAATCCTCTCTGGGAGTCTCGGTAGATATTTCATTAATACGACTGTCCATTATATCACCTTGTGCATATATGCCATTTAGCGAATCTTTCTCCCCTAGCCGCATGTTTGGGACTAGTTGATGATCAGTTTCTGATACGTACTTTACGTTAAAATTGATGTCTACTTTCTCCAATTCTGGAGTCTTTTCAGCCTCTTCTGGAGCACTCTCCTTAACCAGACCTACGCCACTTGCTTGCGACTGCACAGAAGCTAGTAAGTTGTCGTTATGCTTCTTGTGACTAAGTAGTGAATCGTTCCCCACAAACCATCTGCGCCCCATCCTGTGGGCCGCTACTTCGCCGCTCCTGGCCATTTGCCCTATGTAGTCTTGAGTATAGCCTGTAAGTTCTGCAGCTCTTGAGGTTGATATATACTCATCACCATCGTGAGTTATAGTGTCGTCTCTAACAACGCCCTCATCTGTAGTTGAAACATCACTACTTTTTACCTCACTCTTGTCTGAGTCGTTTGTGCCTTTATATGCGTCTAAAGAATCGCTATTCACGTACCAGTGTCCAGATACTTGGCGGCACTCAACTTTAGAATTTCGACACAATTGTCCAATATAATCTTTAGAATATCCACTGGATTTTGCTGCCTCAGTGGTAGATATTAGCTTCTTATTGTTTACAATAACATCGCTCATTCATGTACTATAGCAGGACCCGTCCTAAAGAGATAGCGTATTGACTACACATATGTGTATATCTCGGCTGGGCTGGTCTTGGTTCGCAGAGGCGAGATTCACACACGCAAACCGCAGGCAGAAACCCACTGAAAAATCTGTAACTTTATATTCGGGCCTTTATTATTTCTTTCAATTTTGCAGGGTTAGCGGACCCTTTGCTAGCCTTCATTCCCTGTCCTACAAGGTATTGTAAGGCTTGTTCTTTGCCTGATTTAAACTCACCTACAGCGTCTGTGTTCTCTGAAAGTACTGCATCAACTATCGCAATAAGTGCGTCTTCGTCATTCTGCTGTAACAAACCCTCAGAGGCCGCAAGGGACCTAACACCTACTTCGAGTACTGAATCTTCTACGGTCTTCTCTATGAGCTCTACAGCTCCATTTGAGGAGACTTCTCCGTTGTGTACAAGGGCAATTATTTTAGCAAAAGTAACTGGTCTAATCCTTTCTGTAACATGACCTTCGAGATTCTTAATTGCAACTAGATTGTTCAAAATGTAATTGGAAGCAAGAGTAGCTTTTTCCTTTGATCTTTCTAGCTCATCAACAACTTTCTCAAAAAACTCACTTAGTTTTTTATCAGACACGTACACCTCAATGGAGTCACTATTTAGGTTGTAAGTTTTCGCTAATCGAACCCTCTTTTCATTAGGTAACTCAGGGAGACTTTCCCTTAAATTTTCAGTATTAAATTCTTCTAGTTCTCCTAGTTTTAGTTTAGGTAGATCAGGCTCTGGGAAATATCTGTAGTCTGCCGCCTCTTCCTTTATTCTCTGGGAAAATGTTACCCCCTTACTCTCATCCCAGCCCCTAGTTTCCTGTACTATACTCTCTCCACTATCAAGTAGTTCAATCTGTCTTTGTATTTCAAATTCAATAGATTTCTCAACTGCCTTAAAAGAGTTTAAGTTCTTTATCTCCACCTTAGTCCCTAGTTCAGCCCCCTTTTCAGCAATCGATATATTTACCTCCACCCTCATCTCTCCTTTTTCCATATTTGCATTAGATGCCTCCAGAATTTTAAGTAACAATCTTAGCTCTCTTCCAAAATTTCCCGCCTCTTCAGATGAATGTATTACGGGCTCTGTAACTAACTCCATCAATGGAACTCCTGCCCTATTAAAATCAACAAGGCTGCTTCCAGATTCAGACGTGTGAGACGATCGCGCAGTATCCTCCTCAAGATGAATTCTAGTCAACTCAACTCCTCTTAACTCTCCTCCTGAGACAAGTGGAAATTCAAACTGACTTAGCTGATATGCTTTTGGTATATCCGGATAGAAATAGTTTTTTCGATCAAACTCTGAGTAGTCTGCTAACTTACCTCCCATTGCAGTTCCCACGCGAAGAACTTGATGAACTGCCTCTTTATTTATCGTAGGTAATACTCCAGGATGCGCCATACACACAGGACATATGTTTACGTTAGGATTCTTCTCATCTGGGTCGTTCTTTGAGTCACAAAACATCTTCGTATTAGTACGAAGCTCTGCATGAATTTCCAATCCTATAGTTGGTTCATATTTCACCCTGTTATGTTAGAACGTTTTAGGTGAAAAAGCGAATGCTTATTCCAATTTTCGTAGAAACGAAACTATATTATCCGAGAAAGTCTTAACAGATGCCTCATCGTGAATCGACATTGAATAGACATTCCCTGACAACGTCTTCAGCTCATTAATCATATCGTTCCTTTCTTCTTCAGAAACCAAATCTGTTTTAGTCAAAAGTATTACAAAAGGTAGCTTTTCCATCAAAGGATCGAACTTCACAAGCTCGTCCAACAGAGCACGGAACGCCGCAATCTGGTCGTCTCGTTCAACCGAGATACAGTATACAAGGGCCTTTGTCCGATTAATATGCCTTAAGAATTTGTGCCCCAAACCTCGGCCTTCCGAGGCACCTTCAATGATACCCGGTATATCAGCAATGATATAACCGAACAGGTCACCGAGATTTGGATCTAACGTAGTAAAAGCGTAATTTCCCACTTTAGCCCGTGAATTAGTCAAAGAATTGAGTAAAGAGGACTTACCTGCATTAGGAAATCCAACTAATCCGAGATCCGCTATCAATTTAAGCTCAATCTCTAAAACATCACTTTCCCCACCCTTACCTTCAGTAGACTCTGTCGGAGTTACGTTTCTGGAACTCTTAAAATGTTCGTTCCCAAGACCTCCTCGTCCACCCTTTAGTACCACAATTTCCTCCTCGTCCAATAATTCAAATGTAGTGTCTTTTTCCTTCAAGTGAACAACCGAACCTATCGGAAGGAGTATAATTTTATCTTCACCATTTACTCCATGCAAACTATTCTGCCCACCATGTCCACCATGTCCTGCAGAGAAAAGTGTGTTCCCTCTATATTTTCCTAAAAGCGAAGAGTCTCGAACACCCTTAATTATGACATCACCACCCCTTCCTCCGTCACCTCCATTGGGACCACCTTTTTGGTTTCTTCTAGTCTGATTCCAGCGGACTACACCGTCTCCTCCGTCCCCTGAAATGACCTTTAAATCGATTTCATCAACAAAATTCATATACAATATTATTTATTAAGCTTTCACATACTACTGTGGTTTTGACTTTACTTGAGTTTCCTCATCATTAAACTATATCCCCCCAATCCTCCCTCCATAATCTTCTGAATGCGAGAGATTGTGGCCGAACTCATGCCTGTTACCCTCTCTATCTTCCTATATGCTGCTCCGAAATTAAGCATACGTGCTGCCTTCCATCTGTTTGACGCACCTCGAATCTCCTTTTCAGTGAGTAAATCGCCCAAAAATGCCCTTGCTTCAGCCAAATTCTTCAATTCAAGCATGGCAAGCATTAATTCATCGGTATCATCATTCATCCATCTGTGTTTTTTCATATCGCTTTATTATATGAAAGTGTTTCAGTAAAGTAAAGCACTTTTATTTCAGTGTAGACCCTATTGAAGAGGCTAAAGTCACTGCAAATGACCCTACAAGAGCAGGTACAATTCCCGCAACTTGGAATCCTTCGATGAAAGTTGAGAGAAACCAAAAGATTCCAGCACTCACAAAGAAGGTGGAAATACCAAAAGTGATAAGATGAATCGGCAAAGTAAGAAGTGTGAGAAGAGGTTTGATTGTGATACTCGCAACCGCCATCATCACTGCGACGATAAGTGCGGTGTACAAACTATTCACTTCTATTCCAATAACAAATCTCTCCAAAAGCAGAAGGGTTAAAACTACAAGTCCAAATCTTAAAAACATATTATTTAAATTTTAATACTAAACTTTCAAGTGCTTCTTCAACAAATTTTGTGTACTTCTCATCCGAGACGATCTCGGATCCCTCATCAACCAAATCTCCAACATTTGAAGTTGCCAAGGTCTTGCCTAAGACTTCAATGCCTGCCGCTAATAAAACAGGGGCTAAATGCTGTATAACGCGCACTCCTCCGTAGTTTCCGGCAGAAACACCTACAATAATGGCTGGTTTACCCATATATTCCTTAAAAGCTGAGTCAAAAAGGAGCTTAAATTCACCAGGAAAGCTCCTGTTATATTCTGGGACCACAAATACGAATCCATCGGCTTCCTGGGCTATTTTGCGCCATTTAGAGGCACTTTTGCCCTCAACCCATGGTGGAATTGTAAACGGTGAGTCCAAGTAGTCCTTAACATCTATAAATTCAGAGAAAACTCCCTCTTTGGAGTTTAATTTACCATGCACGAAGCGTGCTATGGCCTCTGTTTTACGTTCTGTTCGTCCTGTCCCAAGGATCAACGGTATGTTCATATACCAATACTATACCACCCTCTGAGTACGACTCTGATGTTCTTCTGAATTAGCGAGTCCACATTTCTTATATTTTTTACCTGATCCGCACGGACATGGCTCATTTCGTCCAATACTATTTTCTTTAGTTCTTTGTGCTGCTCGTGCTTTATCATTACCATCAAGCTTACCGAGATTCTCGGCTCCTTCCTGGGTCTCTCTCATTTCTTGAGATTCACGCCTTGCAAACATATCTCCTGATAGTTGCGGGAGTAGTCGTATAACATTCTCTTGGTAGGCATATTCAAGATCAGTATATAATCGAAGCCCTTCTTTTTTATACTCTAGCAGTGGATCTCTTTGACCGTATGCTCGAAGATTAACACTACCTCTTAGGTAGTCCATAGTTTCAAGATGGTCCACCCATAGCATGTCTAGAGTTTGAAGCAGAACTCTTCGTAACGATGCGATGTATCCTTCATCCCCTATTAGGGATTTCTTATCACTAGCAATTTTCGTAGCCTCCTCGTCTCCAGCTAGTGTTAGAGCTAGTTCTTCTTCAACTTTCTCATCAGTTCCTAAAAGAATATTTCTCCTTCTCTCGTAGAGAGTCTTTCTTTGGAGATTCAAAACATCATCGTATGCTAGTACCTGCTTACGAGAATCGAAGTGGAATCCTTCAATTTTTTTCTGAGCAGTCTCAAGAGATCGCGTTATCATCTTGTTTTGAATTGGCTCGTCTTCTGCTATTCCAAAACGTCCCATCATTCCTTTTATTGTGTCGCTTGCGAACACTCGCATAAGAGAGTCCTCTAGAGAAACAAAGAATTGAGTCTCCCCGCTATCACCCTGCCGTCCTGACCGTCCTCTTAGTTGGTTATCAATTCTACGTGCTTCGTGTCTTTCGGTTCCCAGAACAAACAATCCTCCAAGACTGCGAACATCTTCTGCCTCTTCTTTTGTAGCGCTATCTCCACCTAGTGAAATGTCCACTCCACGACCTGCCATGTTGGTTGCAACCGTAACTGCTCCAAGACGTCCTGCATCAGAGATAATACTTCCTTCTCGCTCATGGTTCTTAGCGTTAAGAAGTTCGTGCTTTATGCCCTCCTTTGTTAAATATGCGCTTAAAAGCTCGTTTTTTTCAACTGATGCTGTACCTATTAGAATAGGTTGGCCTTTCTCATTAACCTCTTTAACTTTACGAGAAATCGCTGTAAATTTACCATTCTCTGTTTGAAAAATTTGATCCTCGTGGTCAATACGTCTAATCTCATTGTTGGTTGGAACCTCTACTGTGTTTAGTCCGTAGACCTTATAAAATTCCTCAGAACTTGTCATGGCAGTTCCCGTCATACCAGAGAGTTTTGCATAGTTTTTAAAGTAGTTCTGGTATGTAATTGATGCAAAGGTTCTTGATTCTTGCTGAACATCAACCCCTTCTTTTGCCTCCATCGCCTGATGTAGTCCTTCGCTCCACCTTCTTCCTGGTTGCATACGTCCAGTAAATTCATCCACGATTATTACCTCTCCTTCTTGGATAACATAATCCTTATCAAGGATAAATAATGCCTTGGCACGCACTGCAGTTTCAAGATGATGAACATATTTAATTCCTTTGTCTGTGTAAATATTTTCTACCCCAAGTGCTCGTTGTGCTTTTTCTATTCCCTTGTCAGTTAACTGAACCGCCTTTAGTTTTTCGTCTACCGTAAAGTCAGTATCTCTATTCATGGTAGATGCAATCTGTGCAAACTGTCCATACAACTTCTCGGCGTCTGCTGCAGGAGCTGAAATTATTAAAGGAGTTCTAGCCTCATCTATTAGGATGGAGTCGATCTCGTCGACAATTGCAAAATTATATCCCCCCTCCTCAGACGTCCTTTGTCTAAGGTCTTCTTTGTTATATGAAATGTTATCTCTAAGATAATCAAAACCAAACTCATTATTCGTACCATAGGTAATGTCGGCCGCATATGCCTCTTGGCGAGTACAGACAGATAAAAACTCCTCCACAACACGATGATCTCCTTTTTCATCTCTTTCCTCATCTTCTTTCTCTCCAGGAGAAGAATCGTACATATATGAAATCTCGTGATTAATCACGGAGATACTTAGTCCAAGAAAGGAGTAGATCTGACCCATCCAAACAGCGTCACGACGTGAAAGATAGTCGTTTACGGTAACTACGTGCACACCTTTACCGGTTAGTGCGTTTAAGTACACAGGTAGGGTTGCAACAAGAGTCTTACCTTCTCCTGTCCTCATTTCAGCAATATCGCCGTTATGTAAAACTGCACCTCCGATAAGTTGTACGTCGTAATGTCTTTGTCCTAGCGTTCTTTTTGAGGCCTCCCGTACTGCTGCAAAAGCCTCAGGCATAAGGTCGTTAAGGGATTCCTCATTTTTCAATCTTTCCTTAAACTCCTCTGTTTTGCCCTTTAAATCGGTATCACTTAATTTCTCATACTCTTCTTCTAAGGCATTAACACTCCCAACAATAACCGAAGCACTTTTAAGTGCCCCTGCGTTTTCATCTCCTAAAAGTTTTTTTATTCCTTCAAACATAATTAAAAATCGTAGCCACTGTGGAAGGCGGGTGCGAGCTCCAAATGAAAATCTTTATGAGTGCCGCCGCCCTCCACAGTACCTACGACTGGGGGTCAGTATACCACTTAAAGTAGGTACAAAAAATGCCCCGAATGGGGCTTTCTTTGCGATTTTCATCATAAGTCACACACATAAATGTGGCACTCACAGAAGACTATAGCACACATTCTTGAAAAAGCAAGCTGTTGCAAGACACTATACATAGTATATACTACGTATATGAAGATAATAACGAGTATCAAATTGGACAAGAATATAAAAAGTGAGGCTACTGAGCTGGCAAAAGACCTTGGACTTTCTCTTAGTAGTGTTATAAACGCAACTCTGAAGCAATTTGTCAGCGAAAGACGGGTAGTTTTTAGCTCAACTCCCCTATTTAATGATAAAACGAGAAAAGAGTTCCTTTTGATGAAAGCTGACGTAGAAAATGGTAAGGATATATCGAAATCTTTCACTAACACAAAGGATCTTAAGAAAGAGCTGATGAGGTAATCTCTATGAATATCAGATTTCATAAAAAGTTCAAAAAGTCTCTTAGGAAACAAGGTAAAAAGATCCAGAATAAATTCTTTAGTAAGCTGGATTTATTCGTAAACGATCAATTTCACTATTCGTTAAATAATCACGCACTAACAGGAGAGTTTGTTGGATGGAGGAGTATAAATATATCTGGTGACGTTCGTGTTCATTATCAAGAAGAAAAAGACGGAATCGTATTAATGAACATAGGTAAGCACTCTCAGCTATATTAAATTCGCAATAATTTTAATATACGCTCCCCGTCTTCCTCTATGCCAGGTACTAATTCAATAGCTCTTTTTACAGATTGAATCGCCTTAGAAGTTAGACCCAAACTATCGTAAGCTGACACCAAAGCAAAAGCTGCAGTAGGATCCCCTTCATTTATCATATACTCTTCCCAGATTCTCTCAGCGATAACAAACTCTTCGTTTCGCACTAGAACTGTTAGTACCCTTACGTCTCCTCCCATGTGCTTGCCGTCTTCATACAAACTACTAAATCCCTCTATATCTCCAGTTTCAATTAGTGAGGCAGCGTAGAACAACTCGGCCAGAACATTTCCCGATGCTGACTCATACGCTTCCTTGGAAAGAGCGAGGGCTTTTTCTGTATCTTTTCTTAAAAAAGCATTGTTTGCAATTTTTAGAATTATTGTTTGCTTATTTGGACTAAGTTCCAAAGCTCTCTCTAGCTCTTTTAGCTCTAAGTCTGGCTGCCCAAATACTGAATGTACATCAGCCAAGAACACTGGAAACCTGGCATCAAGTGGAGTTCTTTCTTTTTCAAAAACCATTGCCCTAACTGCTGATCTATACCAATCTTGTTTAATATCTTCTTCTATCCATTCTTTTGGAAAAAAGAGCTTGGCTGTGTGTGCAATCTGCTCATTGATTTCCTGAGTGCCGTATGTGTTTAATGACGATGCTTTATTTAGTTTCTCAAGTGCCTGTCTAGACGCTGTATTGCCTCTTTGGGTATCACCGCGATCTCCTACTGTAATGGAAATGTTGGCATCACTTAATCCACCTAACAGCAGTTTATTCGCCTTAACGGGTTTGTAGTTTACTGTGATTATCAACGTAATTACAATAGGGATAATAATAAGAGTTACCCACAAAAGAGTACTGTCTCTTCCTGTCTCTATCTTTTCATTTCTTTTCCAAACATCATCAGTTACAGCCACTGTCCATGCGACAACAGAAAAGAATAATATATAACTTACTATTTGATCAAACACTGTAAGGTTTTGGAATCCGTATGCAGCCAACAAACCTACTAGTAACCACTTTTGTATGGTACTAAAATTAGTAGTTTTATATATAAGTACTAAGAGGGACAGGAATATAGATAAGTACGCCAATAGACCAAATACGCCAGAGGCGATACCCCAATCAAATATCATGTTGTGTGTGCGGTCGTACCACGGTTCGAAATTATGCATCCTTGGATCGTAATTGAAATTAAACACATAATTGAAGTTCTCCTGCCCCCATCCTAATAAAGGTCTCTCAGCAATGGCGTCTATCGCCATTTTCCACACTATAGTTCTAGCGAAAATAGAGTTGTCTGTAAGAGATATTGAAGCAAATCGATTCAGTAGATTATTTTCTCTCACGAAAGAACTGTCTCGCATTGCCCAAAAACCGATGGAAGATGCAATGATGAGCGCAGCAACCACAAGTGAAGTAGCCAACACCTTCTTATTACTCCTGTAAGAAAAAGCTACTCCTCCAGCACTTATAATAAGACCTATTATTATTCCCAACGTAGCGCCTCTGGTTGAGGTTAAATACACTCCGTAGAGTAAAAATGGTAACGTTGCAAAGTAAGCATATCGCTCATATGGTAATACCACCCTTCTAAATGCTAACACTAACGCTATAAAAATATGAAAGAGCGCATAAACTGCCAAGTAAATTGGGTTGCCAAGAGTTGAATAAAGTCTTACCGCGTCACTTGAAAATGACTGAATAATTACATGCAGCGATATTAGAAAACTTAAAGCAAGAGAGACTCTCCAAAACCAAAGCCACAACTTCTCGCTAACCATAACTGCCTGAGCCACAACAACATAAGCTAATATGTGAAGAAGGGTGATAAGGCCCTCCATCCTTTCATAATTACTCCAAAAACTTTTATAGAAGTTCTCACCGAATAAATCAGCCAAAGCTGTTATACCTACGAAAGTAACTAGCGATAACAGTAGATACGTCCACTTAGGGCGATACATACTGTATACAATAGCTAAAGCTAACCACGCGCTAAAAATAATCTCAACAATTATTCTAAACGCTATATTTTTCCCAACAACATAAGGAAAAAACATACTGTCGACAACTATCAAAACTACGAACGGAAGTGCAAAGACTCCTCCTATTACAATATTTTTTAGTATTTTTTCTATCTGCATTGCAATGGATTATAACAATGACAAGCAATGCTGCAAAACATACCTCAAGTCTAACCCGTGATACAATTTCTAAACATGAGTAAGGCAGTATTTTCTGATTTATATATAAGGATATTTAGAGTTGCCCCCGGAGAAATGACTCTAAAATTTTGGAAGAACGTTACTACTTCTTTCGTAGGAGAAGGAGGTGTTATTTTTATATCTCTTTTTGTTTACATCCTTTCTGTTAGATATCTTGGTCCTACTGAGTTTGGCAAATGGAGTTTAGTTGGAAGCACTGGAGAATTATTGGCAATTCTCCCACTTATGGGACTAGCCTCTGCATCCTTAGTATTTTTAGGAAAAGGGAGTTTTGATCAAAAGAAATTAGTAGGATCTGTAATATGGACTGTAGTAGTTCTTTCAATTATATTATTTCCTTCTTACCTAGCTCTAGAATCAGTAGTGTCGCCACTGATAAAAATTGATAGCCAGCTGCTTATAGCTGGTATAATTTACGCATTCTTTTTTCTTTGGGCACAACTATTTCAGGCCTTCTTTAAGGGTACCGACCAGTTTAGAAAATTATCCAAATTTCTAATCCTATCTGCGGTTATTTTCGCAACAATTACAATCACTTCACTTTTAGTATTTAAAGTAAATACTTTTGAAAGTTTGCTTTGGGGAAATATAGCCAGAACATTATCTTTAATATTAGCAGGACTAATAGTATTTAGAGAAAGCATACTTTATTTTAGTATGCCGATATTTAAAACAGTCTCTTCGTACGGCACCTTAAGTATGTTGAGTGCGATCCTTGGGTTCCTTAGTTTAGGAAGTATCGATAATCTAATGATTAATCACTATTTAGATATAAATTCCGTAGGAATATACGCCGCTTATTATATAATTTTTAGTCTTGTGGTGGGAAAGGTTCTTGGAACAGTTCTCCAGGTATTCCTTCCCTTGGTGGCGAAGGTGGAAGATCTAAGACCAACCTTAAAAAAGATTGCTATTTTACTTATACCTAGCTCAATAATATTGTTTGTACTAAGTATACTTGCAACAAAAGTAGCTTTTATTTTCTACGGAGGAGCATTTGTTTTTGATATATCTATAGCCGCGTTAGTGTCGCTTGCAGCAACTATTTATTTTTTAAAAGCACCGTTTGAAAGTATCTTGGTATCAAGGGGTATTAGCGGGATGAAATTTGGCCCACTAATTGCTTTAGTTCTTGGTGTTTCCAATGTTGTTTTCAATATGTTGCTTATACCCCCTTTTGGACTCCATGGCGCTGCTATTGGGACCGGCTTGTCAGCTCTTATCGCACTTCTATTAATCTTTTATCTGATACACAAAAATTTTATAAGCCAAAAACCTTTGCATACATTAAAGACTTAGTAGAAATATCAAATTTATCTCTATTTTCATTAGCCCATAATTTTATATTCCTATGTAAAGTATCTCGTAACTGTTTGTCATTTAGTACTTGCGTAATTATGCGAGCTAAATCTTCTGTATTTTTGAAAAACAAACCGTTCGTACCATCGCTGATCAGCTCTCTAAATGCTGGTATATTAGAGACTATAACGATCTTGCCTGCAAATAGAGCTTCTATAACAACAAGACCAAACCCTTCCTCTTCTGAGGGTATTACCAAGACGTCAATCTCTCTCAATTCTCCTGGTACATCTTTTGTGGATCCCACAAATTTAATAGTAAAAAGCATATTGTCCTTAGAATATCTCTTAAGGGAACTCATCAAGCTCCCATCTCCGACGATTCGAATTTTGGGGAGTGTATCTATATGCCTCAAGGCCCTAAGAAAATGTTGTGGGCCTTTAATTGTTTCAAGTCTTCCTAAATAACCAAGTACTAAATCACTCTCATTTCTTGCGCCAGACATCATCTTATCAACATCAATTCCATTAGGTATTACTACTATTTCTTGACTGCATTTAGTAGACAAGAAAGACTCAACTGCTTTTGATACCGCAACTATCTTAGTAGCATTTCTCCATCCTAGATTCTTTTTCAAAAAACTCTTAAATCTTCCA
>CAYNQE010000006.1:14277-17995 GCA_964399345.1 uncultured Candidatus Saccharibacteria bacterium | reverse complement strand
TATATACGTCGTGCTGTACTACCACTCGTGTCTTTACTCTCAAAACCCTGGATACAAACATTCCCAATACATCTGCCAAGAATAAAGAGCTTACTACGACATCAGGTTTCTTTTTCGCAATATAGATAAACAATCTAAAAATAGTAAGTGGAGAGAATAAAATCCAAATAACTTTCCCAAAAAAAGTCGTGTGTATTGTATCTTTGGCCCCCGCAAAGTATATTGACGAAGCATGCTCTTCAAACTCCTCTTGAAAGGGGCCGTTGCCGAGAATTGTAACTACGTCAATATCGCATTGTGTCTTAAGTTGTGAGATTATATCAACAACAACTCTTTCCGATCCGCCTATAGCAAAATTGTTTAGTATCCAAATTATTTTCTTTTTCCGTTCCATATTATGAAAAAAACTCTTTTTATCTCTCGTTACGCCCCTCCAAGCATAGGAGGTGCACCACAAGTCATGTATACACTAATGAGAGACTTGCCACAAGAATCTTACGTAATGCTAACAAGTTTTTACAACATTGACAGCGTTTCTGCAGAAATAGGAAGTTGGTTGAATGGAAAATACATATTCTACGACAATAAGAACGCATCGAAATCCTTTATTGCTTCTTCTCCAACAAAAATTCAAAAGAAGGGACGTAACGTAATCAACAATCTTAGATATGTCGCCAAGCGCTCTAAAATAATTAGAGACCTTATAGGGATCCCTATAATTTTCATACAACTTTATTCAATTGTATTGACTGGGAGACAAACAATTAAAAATAATAGAATAGAAGTCATAATGGGGTTTTCAGATTACGGTCCTGCCCTTATAGGTTCTTACATCCTACATAAAATAACAAAGACTAAATTGACTCTTTTAATATTTGATGTTTATAAAGGAAATCTATATCCATTTCCTGGAAATTTTATGGCAGCACTGTTCGAAAAGCTAATACTCGTAGCCTCTTCAAAAGTACTCGTGACAAATAAGGCTACTAAGGACCTGTATATAGAGAGGTACGGGGATGAAGTGGAGGAAAAGATAGTTGTTATGCATAATCCCACTCCAGTGGATCATTCAAAGATCGATCTAAAACCATACTCCCCTAGAAGTCCTTACAAGATAGTATTCACCGGTTCGGTATATTGGCCTCAAATTGGATCTCTGCAAAACTTAGTTAAGGCAATCGAAAATACTGACATGCGCTTAGAGATATACTCTGCAACTCCAAAAAGTGTTCTTGAGAAAGAAGGCCTTCTCACAAAAGAGGTAGATTTTATGGGTACTGCTCCTGCTTCTGATATGCCGAAGGTGCAAGGTGATGCAGACCTTCTGTTTTTGCCGCTTTCTTGGAACACAAAAAATCAGGTAATCGTGGACACCGCAACCCCTGGTAAGCTGGCTGATTATTTGACTTCAGGACGACCAATTCTTATTCATTCTCCTAAAAGTAGCTGTATTTCGCAATACGGAAAAGAACACCATTTTGCCCTTGTTGTAGATGAAAACAATCCCGAGATACTTAGATCATCTATTTTAGAGTTTTTTAAAAATCCGGGAGAGACGGGGGATGAACTTGTGAGGAATGCTAAGAATTTTTATGATAAATATTTTAATGTTAAAAAGAATATTGAAATATTTAGATCTGTACTTTTTTAAATAAGATATTTATAAAGCCCTCGCCTCTATATATATCTTCTGATTCTAAATCTTCGGCTAGAATTTTTGATAACTCTCCATTATCCTCTATGCGGAATGCAGAATATCCTAACTCAATGAGCAGCTTAGAGGCACTTTGCCCAACTTCCTCTACTTCCCTAAGTACCTCCATCGCTATCGTGGGAGAATGTTCTCTTAGCATATTCAGTCCTCCTAAGAGAATTTTCATCTCAGATCCTTCTGCATCTAATTTAATAAAATCAGGGGCAATACTGGTACAATAGTTATCTAATGTGTCCGCCATTATTTCTGATTTAGTCTGGGAACTCGAAGTTCTTTCTATTGAGTTGGCGACAGAATACGATTCGTCTGTATAAAAAACGGATGGTCCAATAGTGTTAAATAAGGCTATGTTATTTATATAAATATTCTCATACCTACTTGTGCTTTTTTTAAGCAAATCAAATATCTTCTTAGTAGGCTCAAAAGAATGCACGGCACCATTAGTTCCAACCAGCCTGTTTAAAAGAAGCGTGTACAGTCCGCAATTAGCTCCTACATCTAAAACCGTATCCCCTTTATTTATGCTACCAATAAGAAACCTAGTAAGACCTGCCTCCGTAGTATTGTTCACAAAAAAGCCAAAAAAATAGAAGTAGAAGTGTTCAGGCATTTTGTGATAAATACTGGAGCCAAAAAAAGTGTCTGAGTGAGTAATAAATGGCACAAATTTTGAAAATAAATATACAAGACTTTTCATAGGAAATTTTATTCCGCGCCTAAGCCGAACAATCAAAGGATTTCCTTTCTGGGAGTGCCATAGAGATACAGACACTAATACTTTGTCTAAATTAGGTTCCATTATTCTGACCACACTACACGCCTTGCGTAATCGGTGTAACTAAGTATAAGTCTAACAACTTTTTTTGAAACATTTAAATTTGAATAGTCCAAAGGTAACTTAAAATCTCTTTTATCCCCTCTTGCCTGAGTTGTTACCACATCAATTGCCTGCAACACTCTTTCTGGATTTAGTCCTGCCATTACAAAAACCCCTTCATCCATACCTTCTAGACGTTCAGTAGTGTCTCTTAAGCTAACTCCTGGGAAATTTAACATGGACCCCTCTTCACTTAAGGTCCCACTGTCTGTAAGTACACAGAATGCATTCATCTGAAGAAAGACGTAATCAAACATCCCCACTGGCTTCATTTGAATTATGTTCTTAGGTAACTCAACTCCTGACTCTTCTATCCTTTTGCGTGTTCTAGGGTGTACAGAGAAAATAATTTTCTTATTATATTTTTTGGAAACTTCTTCCAGAGTTCTAACCAAGTTTCTGAAATTTTTCTCAATATCAATATTTTCCTCTCTGTGAACACTCAAAACAAAGTAGTCTTCTTTTTTTAAAGACAAATCTTTAAGAATGGTTGAGGCTTTTATTTTACTCATGTGTTTTTGTAAAACCTCATATGTAGGAGACCCTGTTTTTATAATCCGATCCATCGGAAGACCTTCGTTTAGTAAATTGTGTCTCGTTACGTCGCTATAAACAAGATTGATATCACTAAGATGATCCAACAGTCTCCTATTAACTTCTTCAGGTACCCTCATATCAAAACAGCGATTCCCGGCTTCCATATGAAAAATAGGGATCTTCCTCCTTTTTGCAGAATATGCCCCCATTCCACTATTAGTATCACCTAAGAGCAAAAAAGCGTCGGGTTTTTCTTTTTCTAATACCTCATCCACCTTTTCTATCACTCTACCTACTGCCGATGACGGACTTCCCCCTGCGATCTCCAAAAAATAATCAGGCTTTCTAATTCCTAACTCTTCGAAAAAGATTTCGTTTAGTTCGTAGTCATAATTTTGCCCAGTATGAATTAGTACATGGTCTGTTTTATCATCCAGCTCTTTAATGACCTCTGAGAGTTTTATTATCTCGGGTCGAGTCCCTATTACAATTGCTACTTTAATTTTTTTATTTTTCATACAATTTCACACTTTCTCAAAATTCGTATCCATATCGTCTGTGTTAAATATCTCATTACTCCAGAATGCCGT
>CAYNQE010000006.1:0-14267 GCA_964399345.1 uncultured Candidatus Saccharibacteria bacterium | reverse complement strand
TAATTTAGTTTCTGACTTTACAAAAGAAGACCAACATGTATTTTTTATATTATGTGTGAAAAACGTTGGCATGTCGACATAACTTGGTATATCCCCGGAAAGATTAAAAGAAATAACCTTGTCACTAAGAATATCTCTAACCTCAACCAAAGCGCTTCCTTGCAATACGCAAAACCTCTCCACTTTCCGTGTGTGGTAATGGTCCCCGCGTGTAATACCCGGCTTTGTTGTTGATATAAATGTTTGTCCGCCTGTCTTTTCCTTTATTATTTCAAATAGCGACCCCCTGTCATCTTGATGTAGTTGGATCTCCCTAGGATAATAACCTTCTTCTGCAAAAATATGTGACCGTAATGTGTTAAATAGTGCTGTATGTAAAGGGCTTTCTAGTGCTGGAATAATGCCCTCAAAATAGCTATTTTTAAAACTTCTTAACAATTCGTAGAGCTCTTTAATTTTAATACTAGTGCCACCTAATGTGATGTCTTGATCTTTGGGGGATTTAATTAGCTCTCCTATATAAGAAGCAATATCTTGTGCGTGAATGAGCTCAGTTGATGCGGTTATACTGACTTCAGACTCTTCTCCCTTTACTAGCTGGTGACAAAATGTTGCCACAGCGCTTATTGAAAACGGATCACATCCTTCTCCAAATTCGTTAGGGATTATTAAATTTGTAACAGGAGTCAACCTCTTTTCTCCCCACTTTCTAAATAACTCTCCCGCGGCTTTTTTAGATTTTCCATAAGGGCTGTCTCTAAAAATATGTGTAGAAGAAGCATAAATTATATATGGAGTTGTTTTTGCCTCGTCACACGCATCTAGTAACTCTCGCGCCTTAATTATATTTGTATTAAATACCTCTTCTTTTTTGGTATTTGATTCACTCGCTGAAAATAGATGTAGAATAACATTGCACTCATATAATCTACTAAAATCGTTTTCCAAATTAATGATTTCTATATTATCTCTATCATTAAAGAAATACCACCGAACATGCCTACCGAGAAAATCAGATGTGCCAGTAATACCTACCTTATTTACTTTTGATTGCATTTTGAACTTCCTCTAAAGATAAAAGTAACTTTTCCACGCCTTTTAAATCCAACCGATTGGTGTTTTCTGAAGTATAATCATCGTGGAATCCTTCCATACTGCCGATCTCAAAGAAATCTTCTGGATTTTTACCTGATTGTCCACTGATTCTATAATAATCCCCCATATCTTCCGCGCGAGCCAGCTCTAGTTGCGTTGCGAGTGACTCGTGTATCTTTTCACCAGCGCGAGTTCCCACTACTTTAATCACATTGTCAGCCTTAAATAAATTAACCAAGCCTTGTGCTAAATCACCAATTGTAGAGGCTGGAGCCTTTCTGATGAATAAATCCCCCTGTTTCCCCTCTATAAACGCAAATAGTACGAGTTCTATAGCGTCTTCTAAAGACAGCAAGAATCGTGTCATGTCAGGATTTGTAACTGTTATATCTTGGCCATTTTTTATCTTATCTATAAATAAGGGAATAACCGAGCCCCTGGTAGCCATTACATTACCGTATCTAACTGCACAAAAAATTGTTCCTGTCTCGTGGTGTCCGCGAGAAGCCACCAATCTCTCAGCCATTGCCTTTGAAATTCCCATAGCATTAATAGGATAAACTGCCTTGTCCGTACTCAAAAGAACCACCTTCTTTACGGTTGGACTTCTCTCAGCCATGTCCAAAACATTCTGAGTTCCAATAATATTAGTTTGAACTAACTCCATTGGTGAAAACTCCCCAGTCGGAACTTGTTTTAAAGCAGCGGCATGAAAAATAGTGTCTACACCACGCACAGCAAGCTCAAGCGCTCTTCGATCTCTAACATCTCCAATTACAAATCGCAGCCTAGAAGAACCTAAGGCCGTTCTCATGTCGAACTGCTTCAACTCATCACGACTAAATACTATTATCTCTTCTACTTCCTTTTCTTCCAATAGTCTTTTTACCATTCTTTTTCCAAAAGACCCAGTCCCTCCTGTTACAAGAATTTTGCCTTTTATTTTGTTATTTACTTTCTGCAAATATGCGGATGAATACATGGAAAAACTATAACATAACTCATACCTGCCCTCTATTGACTTACCTTTCCGACTGTTTTTTGCTCCTAGTAAATAAAATACCTATTGTTGCAAATACTAAAAAACTGAAGAGATAGATGGTCCACTTGGACTTTTCCTCCCTAGACTCACTTAAGATGACCGCAGCCACTTGTGGGACTTCAATTACTTTTTCCTCTTCAACCACCGGCTTTATATAAACTACGGGAAGTGCAATTTTCTCTACTACTGGAATAATTTCTTCTATTACAACCTCCTCTATAACTTCCTCTTCTGTAGTAATCCTCGCCCCATCAGGGAAAACCAAAAATACATCCCCGAACAAAGCCAGCTTCGTTATTTCCCTTGGAAATAGAACTGTGTTGTTAGGAGAAATTATTGTATTCTCTGGAATCTTAAAATATTGCCCACTACTCATGATTCTCCATTCAGATACGTCCAAAGAATATTCACTTTTATTCTTAATTGAAATCCACTTCTTATCCTCATCTACAGAAAACACAATTCTCATTGGTACAACTTTTACCTGTATATTCTTTGAGTCAGAAAGGGTTCCTTTTTTAATCTCAACCACTACGTTGTACTCTCCCTCGTAGAGAAACTTATGCTTAACTTCTCTACCATAAGAGCTGGCTCCATCACCAAAAGTCCAATATATTGAGCCTCCTTCAAACACACTGCCTGTAGCATCATAACTCTCCACACTAAACTTGGTGTACGATCCTACGTTGGTAATAATATCTTCTTCTGTTCTAAGATAAATATCTTGCGGAGGTTCTATTTCAACTGATTCATATGAATATTGAGTAGTTGATACAACAGAATTAGAAGATCCACTTGAAGTGCTCTCATCACTACCAGGTGTTGGAGTCTTTGAGGTTAGTGTAGAACCACTTCTATGAAGAGAGTTCCCATCATCTTTTGCACCGTCTGTTTCTGAGTATGTGACAGAGTCTACTATAGTAGAGGAATCATCCTTTAAACTAATAGTTTCTCCTGTATTACTTAAACTAAATGCGCTGTCGATTAAATTACCAGAAAAACCAGGGTAGTCTGTTAAGAAAGTATCTGAATTATCGGCGATAATAGCACACTCCCCACTCCCTAAAGAAGATGCTCCGCTAATTAGAGAGAGTCCATGGTTCGTATCATTCTCGTAAAACTTCCAGGCTATTATGTCTTGGGTGCTATCGCTACAAACTTCTATCCATTCGTGTTTGGAATCCGCCCCGTCAGGTGCGTACATTATCTCTGTTATTAAAACCTCAGCACTCACGGAAAATGGTATACAGAGCATTAAAGCAATGTATCCAAAGAATTTCATTTTATTTTAGTAGGTTATTTAAAGTTTCCTTTGAAACCTCCTTTGTTACGTGTGCTTGTAGCGGTGGTTTAGTAGAACCACCTTCAGGAGTTTTTTCCTTGGTGTTAAGCCTTTGTACTGACTGCTTAGGAGGTTGTACTTTTTTAGGAGCTTCCTTCTTAATTATTGTTGCCAATGCGCTTCGGAGATCATTTTTATCATCCTTTTTTATAACCTTCTTCTCTACTTGCGATGTTTTAGTATTGTTTGCCTGCTTTTTAAACGTCGCTTCTTTGGGTTTAGTATTTACTTTTGGTTTATTGTTTCCATTATTTTGAGGCTTGTACTTAGCCTTCTTATCAAACCCTCCTGGAGGAAGCACTTCATCAGTATCTCTAATCATTTCCTCAACTTTTGATCTTGAACGACCAAACTGCCCCCGCGAACTTTCGATAACTTCTTTAGTAAAACTCTTTGGTGGACTATCTACCGGGGGTAGCGATGAGGCTGAAAAAGGTTTTGAGCCAACTCCATCTATCATCAAAGTTAAGTAGGCTTGAAACTGTCCAAGATTAACGATGTCTTCAGCATAGAAAGTAGGTTCGAATATTGTCTTTAAGGTTTCCGCATCAAACGGACCAACACGGAAAGTAACTATGGTTCCAACGTTTCCAAAAACAGCAGCCCTTATGTTCTCTTCAACCTGTTCTATGTATTGGTGGGCAATAGTTAATGAAAGCTTATACTTTCTTGCTTCTGAGAGAATATTTGTAAAAGAGTCGTTAACAACCGACTGAAATTCATCTACGTAAAGATAAAACGGTGGTAGTTTGCCTAGTTTCTCAGGAGATTCCTCAGCGCGACTCATAGCAGCAAGGTACATCTTTGTAACAAGCATACTTCCCAAAAGGTCAGCGTTTTGTTCTCCCATTCTTCCTTTTGAAAGGTTTACGATGAATATCTTGTTGTTATCCATCATTTCTCTAATATCAAAGGTCGACTTGGGTTGTGCAATAATATTTCTAACAAGTGGGTTTGATGCAAACTGCCCTATCTTGTTTTGAATTGCAGGCGTTGCATCTTGAGTGTAGCGATCTGAATATCCTGCAAACTCTTCAAGCCAGAAACGCCTAACTATTGGATCGGTAACGTACTCAGATACTTTTTTTCTAAATTCTTTATTAATCAACATTCGGTTTACATCAATTAGTGTTGTATCTGGATACTCTAGAAGTGCTAGGAGTGTGTTTTGTAAAATATATTCCATTCGAGATGACCAGGCATCTACCCAAATCCTTTTAAATGCACTCATTAACCCCGCCACAACCAGGTGACGCTTGTCGTAACCCACGTCTTCCATAACATTAAAACCAAGAGGGTTCTCTAAATCAAACGGTGCAAAATATATAACATCCTTTATTCTAGACTCAGGAACAAACTCGAGGAGTTTTTCCGCAGTTCCGCCGTGAGGGTCAATAAAACAAATCCCTTCCCCGTTTTGTATATCTTGAATAGCCAGGTTCTCCAACATTGTGGATTTACCCATACCAGTCTTACCAATAACGTACATGTGTCGCATTCGGTCAATTGCACGTATTCCAAACGGCACTCTAGTGTTACGAGAATCGGTTGCCCCAAAATATACTATTCTAGCTGGGTCAAATTCATACATACTTCTTAGTATATTATGTTTATTCCGCTAACTCTAATGCTCCGCGAGTATAGTGATTGCTTGGTGCCCACAGCATCCAAGAATTGAGACCTGCGTCGTATGCTGCTTGAATTTGTGCTCTAACCTCAACTGGCCCGTAATCTCCACCGTAGTCGAAATCTTGTAACCAGGGACGCAAGACATTCGGATCTCTTGAAGGCTTTGCATAGACTGCAGGAGTACTAGTACCTATCCGCTCATATGAAAGTGAGTTAATTCTCGTAGTAGTTGCAGTTAGGCGCTCTATTGCCCTATCAACTGAATATTTGATAACCCCGTATACATTATTGTTCGGATTAGAATATCCATTAAAGCCTGCAGGATAATGAGACGGATACGTCATTGGAGCAATAAAGTCAAAATATGGTGTTGCTCTCTCTTGAACTTGTCCAATCGTTAAATCATCGTGGTTAGTAGTTGTCATTCCGAACAGATCGGCTGAGAGTATAGGAGAGTGTCCTGCAGAGTCTGCTACCTTAACCTTCTCTTTTAAATATCTAAAAAACTTTTCCAGTTCTAATGGTCTTTGTGAGTAATCAGAGTGATTAAACAAAACGTCACTCATAGGACCGTCTGATGGAAATCTTACGTAATCAAAATTTAACTCATCAAATCCAATTTGGTGTGACTCTCTTGAAAGATCTACAATGTAGTCCCAAAAAGGCTTCGCTCCAACATCAACAAAAGACAGACCTTTATAATCTTTCCATGATGTTCCTGTCTTTATACTTTGAACCGCTAACTCAGGGTGAACTGCTGTATACAAAGGATCTTGAAAAACAGTAATTCTCCCTATTAAATATATTCCTCTTTTATGTAAATCTTCTAAGAACTCCTTCATGTCAGGAACCTTACATCCGGTACCTCCAAGATCCTCAACATCTTTCCCCCTAGGAAAACTTACTGTTCCTGAAAAATCTTTAACATCTATTATGATTGAGTTTATCTCAGTCTCTTCGAGTAGGCTTATAAATTCCTCTCTAAAGCTATTAGATGATGCTGCACACTGACTCATATATACAGTTTTAACTGCAGAAGGTATTGCAACGTGGAGTGCAGGTTTTGGTACGGGAATATCAGGTAATCTTTCTGATTGGATAACATTACTACTATAAACAGCAGTCCCCTTACCAAATACGGGAGCTCCGAACAATACAGCAAGAAATACTATAACTAGAACTGCGAGTGCTATTGCTAGGTAAGGAAGAGTCTCCTTATTCATGCTCTATAACCTCCTCAATCGGTGTTTGTGTTTCCTCTTCTTCAGGCTCTTCTTTTTTCAACCCAGAGAGTAATCTGTATGCTAAAAACGCGATTGCACCTCCTATGACACCCAAGAGAATATTTTTCCATGCACTTGGTAATCCTAAAAATGGTACTACTGCCACTAGAATTGCGAGCGCGATAATTGTTTTTATATGCTTCATTGCGCACTAGTATAGCACGCTGAAAATATGTACAACTATTGACTGATCACTACAACGAATTCCCCCTTTTGCTTTTGAGGATCATTCTCCAAAATATCACGTAATTCTAACGGAGTTCCACAAAGAACCTCTTCGTATATTTTAGTGAGCTCCCTGGCAATACATACCTTGCGCTCTCCAATATGTTCTTCAAGTTCGTTTAATAGTTTTATAATCCGGTGAGTTGATTCATATAGAACTACTGTGCGTTTAGTTTCTGCTATTTCTTTTAACTGCGTCTGTCTTCCCTTCTTGTGCGGAAGAAATCCTAGAAAGAGAAATTCACTAGCAGGAACTCCTGTTATAGATAAGGCGGCAGTTAACGCTGAAGGTCCTGGAACAGCTTCAATTTTAATTTGCTCCGCTCTAACACTTCCTACTAATTGAGAGCCTGGGTCAGACACGGTCGGTGTTCCGGCGTCAGAAACGTAGGCTACACTTTGTCCTTCTTTTAATATCTCGAGAACTTCCGCAATCTTTGAGTTCTCAGTTCTGGCATTTAAACTTTTTAAATGAGTTGTGATGTCGTGTCGTTCAAAAAGTCGTCTTGTAACACGAGTATCTTCACAAAAAACAACGTCAACTTCATTAAGTATACGAATAGCTCTTAGAGTAATATCTTCTAAGTTTCCAATTGGTGTTCCGATTATGTATAACGTTCCTGTTTCCATGGTGCAAACAATACAATAAGTGATACGATTACTCAATGAAAAAGGCACACATAATAGGAGTTGCAGGAGTTGCAATGAGTGCGACAGCTAAACTCCTAATTGACGACGGTTGGCAAGTTAGTGGCTCTGACGATGCATTCTACCCTCCTGCTAGTGATTATGTAAAAAAACTGGGAATTGACTTTAAGGAAGGATATAAGGAAGAAAATATTCCTGAAGGCGTGGACTTAATAGTTATCGGCCGAAACGCAAAACTAAACCCTGAAACTAATCCTGAAGTTCAACACGCGCACGAAACAGGGGCTGATATAAAGTCTTTCCCTGAAGTAATAGCTGAAATTACAAAGGATTCACATAAGTTGGTAGTAGCAGGCAGCTATGGAAAATCCACTGTTACGAGTATCGCCTCCTGGGTACTTATTCATGCAAAAGAGGATCCAACGTATTTTATCGGAGCGTATCCGATAGATATGGAATATACCTCCTTAAAAGGAACAGGTGTTTCTGTAATTGAAGGAGATGAATACCCTACAGCCCACTGGGATGAACGTTCTAAGTTTTTGCACTTTAATCCGAACGACGTAATCCTAACGTCAGTTGAACACGACCATATAAACGTATTTCCAACCTATAAAGACTACGTTCAGCCTTTTATCGAACTATTAATAAAAATCCCGGAAGACGGACTTGTGGTTGCGTGCACCGATAATCCTGGAGTTGAAGACATACTGCATCATACCCCTCAATATATTACCTATGGACTTAAAGAAAATGCTCTTTGGAGAGCAACCAATATAGCTTACGGAGAGGAAACCACTTTTGATATAGAACACGACGGAGAAAGAGTGGTTTCCTTAACTACAAAACTTTTAGGAAGTCATAACGTACAAAATATTGTGGGAGTTGCAGCATATCTTCTAACTAGAGAGTTGGTGACTCCAGAAGAACTCTCTCTGGGTATAAAACTATTTTCTGGAGTACGTAGGCGGTTAAATAAGATCTCAAGCTTGCCGGCCTATGAAGGGTTTGGTTCATCGTACGAAAAGGCACGAGCTGCGATTGAAGCAATTCAACTTCATTACCCTGAAAAGAAAATGGTTGTTCTTTTTGAACCTCATACGTTCAGCTGGAGAAATAGAGATTCTATTGAGTGGTATGACAATGTGTTTGAAGGAGTGAGTGAAGTACTTGTCTTTCATCCAGCAGAGCAAGGCTCCGACACCCATGCTCAATTAACTCAAGAGGAAATAGTTGAAAGAGTTTCAAAAACGGGAGTTCCTACCCATGCCGTTAACGACACCAAAGATGTTCATGACCAACTTACAAAAAGTCTTACAGATGACTCTGTTTTACTTATCCTAACCTCAGGTAATCTAGATGGTGCCCTTGATACATTACCCTCTTGGCTAGAGGAGGATATTGTTGACAAAACCTAGAAATTATAGATAATCGAAGTAGCAAACATCAACATCTAGGAGTAAAGAGATGAACGTACTTTTAAATACCAGGACTCGAAAGAGCCCTGCTCAACTGGACATCGAAAGCACTGAGAACATGACTATCCGTGCATTTGGGGCAAGCGGTGGAGAAAATTGGAAACTAGATCGGAGCGAGCCAAATTGGGCACAACCCATCGTGGATCTTCTATCTCCCACGACCAAGCGGTTATTTTTACCAGTCCCATATAAAATGAACGGCCTAATAGCCCCACAAAACCATTTCAAGGGCGAAGGATCTTTAAACGGCACCAAGGTCTTTGGAGGTATTCACGCCGATGGCGTTCGGATAGGTCCGGGAGAAGGTTTTGGCCTGATGAGCGGAGACTGTCCAACTGTAATTATTTATGACGGTTCGGGCAAATATGTCTTTGCTGCACATTGTGGATTAAAGGATTTGGTTCAGTTTGACTCCAATCGAATTGGAACATTTGCCTTACAGAGTTACAGTGTGATTCAAAATATTATCACCAAAGCCCATCACCGCCGTGTATCTCGATCCCACTTACATGCGGCTATCGTATGTGGAATTCGAACCGGTCTTCAATACCGTATCGATGATGAGAAATATGGGGAGAAAAATCTTGCTCTACAAAATTGGTGCAAGGTGCGCTATCCGTATCGCCCGATAATCGTCCATGAAGAAATCAACATGGTGGAATTTGTTAAAGCCGAGCTTGAAAAACTCGGTATCCCGCCAGATTCTATTTCCACAGATCAAGTTGATACCTTTTCTGACAAGGACAAAAGTGGCGAGCCTTTATGGGCAAGTCACTCTCGTGACGGATCCAACAAAAGGAATCTCGTCTTGGTTGAGCACCATTAGGTTGCCGCCCCCTCTTTAGCTAGAGTGGGCGGTTTCTCTTTAGTTAATTATTGAATTAGTGTATAGCACTTCAACTTTCCTGGTGTCTTCAAATGTTATGTGGTGCAATGCGGGAACTTTTTTTATAAAACTATTACTTATTGCTTCTCTCTCGCTAATATAAAAGCCAACATGTTTATGTAACTCATCTCCTGTCTGAGCCTGAGCTTCCCAAACTACTATATCCCCTTCCTTTGGCTTCTCAGTCTTTGTCCACCCGGATTCTTCTAGATCTCTAACCAACCCACTGACGGTTGCGTGAGGAGCTTTTACTAAATTAAAGTAACTCAGTACCCCTGAAACGAAAAAAGAACAGGACAGATCTCCTCCGTCTAATATATCAATAGATTCTCCGTCCTTTAAAACAAATAGATTTTTAAATAAATCTGTTCCAACGCTGTTCTTTATCATTGCACGATAAGTGCGCTTTAAATCAATCTTAAACATTGTGCGCGATCTAGGAGTCGAACCTAGGACCTCACGAGTATCAGTCGTGCGCTCTAACCAGCTGAGCTAATCGCGCGTGTCGGAATATTAGCAAAAATATACCCCACATACAACGCACAAACCCCACAAATCCAAAGAATTTGCGGGTCTTGCGCGTAAATATTGATTTAATCATCACTGAATGCTTCCTCTTTTGTTCCGTTCACATGCCGGTCTTCCCCGGCTGCCAAGTGTAGTATACGTTTCCAACACTATTACACCTTCTGTGCTCAGCTGAGACACAGAATATCGTCGATAAAGTCCATACTGAGTATAGACCGTTTTCCAATCGGAATGAATCCACGACCACCTTCCGGTAGCCGTACCTTGTTACGACTTAGTCCTTGTTACTGAATTTACCTTAGGCTGCCATAAAGACAGACGTCGGGTACTCCCAGCTCCCCTGACTTGACGGGCGGATTGCAATGATAAGGGTTATTATCTTGCGTTCCCACGTAGCAAACGGATTTCCCGTACTACGCGAGTCCAAATTAATTTTAATTCGGTTTTGTCCTTCATTGTTCCTTTGAACAACTACTACGACTTCAGCTGACTTCTCGTGGTTACTTACATAACCTCTTCATACCACGAGATCTCCCTGGGTCACTCTACCTACCATTCCAGACATCCAACTACGATTTTTTTGTATACTTCCTCAAAACCCACCAGAGTGAGTCGTATACATCGTTTTGGTTATCATGTATTTCTACATGGAAGGCTGTCTTTTGCTACTAGGACCCTTCAGACGCTCCCTCGCGAGACGCGTCCTGTCCGTTTGCTACGCTCTATCTATAGGCCGTTGCCTATAGGAGAGGGACTGATTTTAACAGTCTGGCATATTGTAGTGCTGCCAGGCACAGTTATTTGTGAGTACAAGGCTCGAGAACGTATTCACCGCGGCGTAGCTGATCCACGATTACTAGCGATTCCAACTTCATGAGGTCGAGTTGCAGACCTCAATCCGAACTGAGATAACTTTTATAGGATTTGCTGACTCTTGCGAGATCGCGCCCCGTTGTAGTTATCATTGTAGCGCGTGTGCAGCCCGGGATGTCAAAGGGACATGCTGACTTGGCGTCATCCTCACCTTCCTCTCCCGTAAGGGAGCTGTCTCGCCTGACACTTGTAACAGACAACGAGGGTTGCGTTCGTTACCCCACTTAAGGGAACATTTCAAAACACGAACTGACGACAGCCATGCATCACCTGCCAAACACCCTCGAAGGAAACTAGATTTCTCTAGTCGTGCAGTTTGGTTTCAAACCCCGGTAAGGTTCTTCGCTTAATGACGAATTAAGCCACACGCTCCACCGCTTGTGCGAGCCCCCGTCTATTCCTTTGAGTTTTAAACTTGCGTTCGTACTACCCAGGCGCCTCGCTTAACGCGTTAGCTTCGTCTCTGAAAGGGTCGATACTTCCAAAAACCAGCGAGGAACGTTTAGGGCGTGGACTACTGGGGTCATAATATTATTATGCTTTATGTCACCATAAAGATTGGACTATATCATTATCTGTAGTCTTCCCACTTTGCTTTTTTCTTTTCCAATTCTGAAAGAATCTCAGTTTCAGAGAAGTTACTAAGTGAAGTTACTTCAGATATCCAGCGTTGTTGAAGTTGAGAATCTTTATACAATAGAAGGGCTTTTCGCAACATACTCTTAACAGGTATATGCGGAATGATAATACGAAGAAACTTTTTAAGTTCCTCGGGTGACTGTATCCACAGTCTCCAATATTGCTCCTGTTTACCGTCTCTTTTACGGCCAACTGGTGCAACTTTAGTACGGATATTCCATACTTTATCTAGGTATTGTGCTAGCACTTTAACAGATTCTTTATCAAATCCATCTGTACAGAACACACCTTTTCTTCCTCCTTCTCCAATTAACGAGCCGTCGTCACACCACCAAATCGCCAAGGAAAGTGGCGTCATATTATTGAGCCACATTCGTCGTATGCGAAGTGTGTTTTTTTTGTGTGTTAGTTCGTGTAATTGAGTTAGTGCAGGCAAAGCTCTGCTTAAAAAACGCAATTTATTATTCTTAGAATAACCATCGGGTTTTTGTAAGTTTACACTCTTATTTCCTGCAATCTCTTGTAATTGTTTTGCTTTCCAGAAAAAATACTCTGAATCTTTTTCAGAATGTCTGAATTGTATTCTGACATTTGCATAGTTCTTCTGCTTCTTGAGAGAACCATCTCCCAATAAGGTACCAAGAATTACTTCTTTGGTACGATCCGACAAAGGCACTTGATAATATCTTTTCATGATAATAAAGATTATAGCACCTCCTATCTTGACTCAATTTCATAGTCTCTACGGGGTATCAAGCGTAAAACGCCGATACTTCCCTCGGGATTCCCTCAAGTCGAGTAGTAGTGAGCTCATAATGATTTGAGGATTCCCCCGATATAGCTGGATGCACACTCGAACCTCTCGGTCCGAGGGGACACCTTCGGTACTATTATAATGCGGTACCAGGATCTATCTAATCCCATTCGCTACCCACGCTTTCGTGTCTCAGTGTCAGTAATGCGCCAGTCTGCTGCCTTCGCTTTCGGTATTCCCCATGATATCAACGGATTTCACCCCTACACCATGAGTTCTACAGACCTCTCGCACACTCTAGCTTAGCCGTTTCGCACGCGATTCCGGGGTTGAGCCCCGGGCTTTAACGCACGACTAACTATGCCACCTACACACCCTTTACGCCCAGTGAATCCGGGTAACGCTCGAGGCTCATGTATTACCGCTCCTGCTGGCACATGATTAGGAGCCTCTTATTCATGAGGTAATGTCAATAATTTCTTCCCTCATAAAAGATGTTTACGCACCGAAGTGCTTCATCCATCACGCGGCATCGCTCCGTCAGACTTTCGTCCATTGCGGAAGATTCTCGACTGCAGCCTCCCGTAGGAGTTTGGACCGTGTCTAAGTTCCAATGGTGGGGGTCAGGCTCTCACCTCCCCTAAGCGTCTTAGCCTTGGTAAGCCATTACCTTACCAACAAGCTGATACTACGCAGGCCGCTCTAGAAGCGATAAATCTTTACCCTTGCGGGACTATCAAGTATTATCCTGGATTTCTCCAGATTATTCTTGACTTCTAGGTACGTTCCTACGTGTTACTACCCCGTTTGCCATGGGTCTAAACCCATTCGACTTGCATGCCTTATCCATGCCGCCAGCGTTCACCCTGAGCTAGGATCAAACTCTAATTAAAAATATGTAGAACATATTTTGTTAGTGAACGAAACAAAAGAAAATACATTCCACCTGGATAAAGATGGCTTCCTTTTGTTTCTTGGTTTCTTTTTGCGTAAAAAGAATTCTTGTGACCATTCGTCAAAATGGTCAGGAATAAACAAGTCTTGATATTATGATAAATATCAAAGTTTGTTATTTTTGTTTTCCAGCACTCGCTCCTATAGTGAGTACTGAAAAGTGTGATGATTGCTATCTAACTTTACTTTTAAAAAAGTAAAACTAAATTTAAATCGAATATTTAATTATCAAAATACATACTTCTGCCAACGCAGACGTAAGGGCTATTATACGGATATACCCAGTAAGGTCAAGGATATATTGTGATTATTGACACAAGAAGTGTTTTTAGGTACTGTCGATAGCAGCAGACCCTTAACAACAACATAACGAGGTGACAGATATGACACTATTTCCACTCGGTACACTATATTTTGAAATCAGCCCCGACGGTCTTACAATAACTGAGAAAGCTAATGTAAGCTTGCCACTCCACTTTGGAGCGCCTACCGCTGATGCTCAGCGTACTAAATTTTTGGTCTTTTCAGAAGCCCTTGAGGAAGCAAATAAACTTCTGGACGCTGCACTACTGGAAACTGACAGCATTTCCCGCTTCCACGAACTTAAGACTGAGCGGAGCCTAAGAAAGAAAAAGGGCTCGGCACTCTACTTTCGGGATCACGTGATCGACGACACCGGTAAAATTGGTGAAATCCCACGCTACATCGATGTAGACGAAATCGGCTACGCAGTTATTAGCTGGCTGAATAATTACCAGCTGTCTGGTATCGACAAGAACGAAACGTGGCGCCCAGCGCCAGTGTTTGTGACCTACTTCAAAGTGAAGACCGTCCAGCTTATAGACGGGAAAATATTTTTGACCCTTAATGGGGAAGCTGACCGTGGCGTGA
>CAYNQE010000005.1:0-38232 GCA_964399345.1 uncultured Candidatus Saccharibacteria bacterium | reverse complement strand
ATTTACGCGAAGATTTGCTAGTCACTCAATTAAGGGAACGGATTCAAACATTTGCGTCTTGTGATGAGTGTGTGAGCAAAATGCTCAAGCAAGTTGATATTTGGGAGAAAGAAGCAGACAATTCACACAGTAGTTTTGTTCAAAATCTTAAAAACAAACAAAAGGAGAATAAGAAGAGGCTAGACAAGTTAGTTTCTCTTTACATAGATGGAGATATTGAAAAGAGTACGTACCTAAACAAAAAAGAGAAGCTAATGCGTGAGAAAGTCTCTCTAAATTCACAAAAAGAAGATTTTAAACGAAACGGAAAGAATTGGAACGAACCCCTGCGGAGTTGGATTTTAGACACGAAAAAAGCCAGTTCCCTGGCTTCTTCCGATAATTATTTAGAAATGAAAGCGTTTGTTCAAAAGATCGGAACGAACCCCTCTCTTTCAAACAAAGTCATTTCTTTTTCCGTATCCCCACTTTGGGATTTTATGGCTTCCCACAAGGCCGAAACCGTTTTAACAACACGTTCAACCTTTTGCCCTCACGACGGCGAAGCCGACGAAAGTAGCGTTTTGTGGACCAGAGAGGACTCGAACCCCCGGCCTCCTCAGTGCAAGTGAGGCGCTCTAGCCAACTGAGCTACTGGCCCAAAACTATTGTTTTGGTTAGGAAATCCACTATTTCCTGTACGCGAATATTTTAACCTACTTCCCCATAATCGCAAGAGAATGAGAAAGGGCGACTCAAGGCCGCCCATTCACAAAGACTATTTCAGTTGCCGCCGGACCTCTCTTGCCCACTTGTGATTCTAAAATCACGTGCACGCCCTCGTGTTTCTTTGTAAAGAAAACATCTGGCCTCACGCTAAAGTGAAAAAAATGATCCTCCCGCCCTTCGACCTTTATAAAGCCAAAGCCATCTTTAATAGATGTGATCACGCCAGTAATTTGATTACGAGAAACCAATTTGGGTTTTACAGGTTCCTGATCAGGAATCAGAAGTGTCGGGTGAGTTCCTCTCAATCGGTCTCGAAGTTTTCGCTGATACTTAGAAAGTTTGGTAGGCGGTGAAGCGTCCTGGGTAGAACGCTCTTTTTTTCGGCGCATTCTGGTACCCATTTTGCATTCCTTTGTTTTGCTGACTAGGTGGACATTATCACAGACTATCCTTTTTTAATAGCGAGAGTAACAACGTGATCAAGAAACTCTGGCACAGTAACTCCTACTGCATCTAGTGCTTTAGGTAAAAGGCAGGAAGGTGTTAATCCAGGAAGGGTATTAGTTTCAAGGTAGTAGATTCCTGAAGGTGAGATTATAAAATCAGAACGCGAGTAGTGTTCTAGGCCTAGGGCGTCGTGAATAGCTCTAGATGCCCCTTCAATTGTAGCCTTCTCACTAGTAGAAAAGTTCGCCGGACATATTTCTTCTGTTGAATCATCGTACTTACAATCGTAACTCCAAAAATGCTCATTGTTTATAATTTCAATTGGAGGAAGAGAGTATGTCTTAGACTCTCTAAAGTCATTCAAAACTCCACAAGTTCCCTCTTTGCCCGAAATGAATTGCTCAACTATAACGGAGTCAGTACTCTCAAAGGCATCAGATAGCACCCTGGGAAGATCTGAAACGGATTCTGCAATTGCAATTCCCAATGAAGATCCACCACGAAGTGGCTTCACGATATATTTTGGGCCGAATTGTGCGAAAACCTTTTGCGACGCTTCTTTTAAAGACTCATTATTACGAACTACAACAAACTCAGGAACTTTAATTCCAGGAATATTTTTAGCAAAGGAGTGTGCTTTTGACTTATTCATAGCTAAAGAGGAGGCAAACACTCCAGAGCCTGTATAGGGTATAAGGTGAGCATCTAAAAGCTTTTGAACTTCTCCATCCTCACCATATGCACCGTGGAGTGCATTAAAGACTACATCAATACCTCTTAGTGCCCTCTCTGGAGAAACTGGGATTCCCCGTGAATGCCACTCACCATTTTTGGAAATTAAAATATCTTTAACGTTATATTTCTCTTCAGGTAGATTGTCTAAAACCGCTGCTCCTGTAATTAAAGAGATGTCATATTCATTTGAGGGTCCGCCTCGCAAAACTCCAACGTTAATACGTGTCATACCAAATATTTTAGCACGAGATTTGAAAACGTATTAAACTAAATTCCTTCCCCTCTTCTGTCTGTGAAAAGATATAGCAAAACGATGAGCTTCAGAGTTCGCAAGCAGTATGCTTTTCTCGTTCTTCTCAATTAGAGAGCTGTTTCCAACTATTCTTCCCGCCTGGTGCTTTTCATTCTTAACCACATTAATTACTGGAACTTTGTACCCGTATTCATCAAGTATCCTATTAGCTGAGTTTTTCTGAGCGACTCCCCCATCTATGATAATTAAACTTGGCATAGACCATTCAACGTGTTCAAAACGTCTTCGAAGTATTTCCTCAAGGGCTGCCGTATCACCTTGTTTTTCAGTCTTAATATTAAACTTACGATAATCCTTCTTACTCACTTCGCCATCAATTAAAACCACCATTACACCTACTCGTGCAGTCTCTGAAATGTGTGCAACATCGTATGCTTCAATCCTCCCACTTCCTCCACCTTCGGATACTTTATAGTCACTTCCTAGGAGTGCCGTTTCTCTTATGTGAGTTAGTGCAAATACTTTGTGTTTAATTTCTGCCGCCTCTTCAAATTTTTCACTTTTGGAAAGAGTCTTCATTTCCTTCTCAAGACTTTTTACTAAATCTCCCTTCTTTCCATCAAAGAGCATTTTAATGTGTCGAATATTACGTGCGTAGTCTGTTTTACTTATCACATCAGAGCAAACTCCCGGACACAGTCCAATTTGTCGATTAAAGCAAGGTTTCTTAGCACCTCTTTCACACTTATCACTAAAAGGAAGTATTTTACGAATAATCTTTAGACCTTCCTTAAGGACACCTCCACTAGGGAAAGGCCCAAAGAGGTGTTTAATATCCCTTTCCTTCCAAGAAACAAATAAGTCTCTTCCTCTAACCACCAAGACCTTAGGAAAGTCTTCTTTGGTTATAACAATATAGTTAAAGCTTTTGTTATCCTTATCCCTACTATTTGAAATTGGTTGATGCTTCTTAATTAAATTGACCTCTAAGATAAGGGCCTCAAGAACAGAATCCGTTTCTTGCCACTCAAGAGAGTTTGCGTCTTCAACCATTTTAATAATAATAGGTCCTCTACTTTTAACAGTTGAACTAAAGTAACTTCGTACTCTATTACGAAGAGAAGTGGCCTTTCCAATATAGAGAATTTTTTTCTTTGCATTACGAAAAATGTACACACCGGGTGTATCTGGGATTTTAGAAAATGAAATATTCTTTTTTTGCATAGTGTGATAGTATATCTTTTTAGAGCAAACTCAATTGATTGGAGAATCTAATGTCAGAAGACTCATTGGAAACAAGACGTATAACATTGCTTATACTCAAGTTTTGGCCCCTTACTTTCGGGGCACAACCAGGGAAAAGTAGTGATTGGGAGGAGCTTTTTTTTGAAGTCTTTGGTTGCTGTCCATCGGATCCAAAACCGACACCTGAACACTACCGTCAAGGAGCAACTGATCCGAGGTGGCCACAGTTAACTCAAATGGGATGCGGTCTCAGGGGAGTTAAGGTTGCACGACGGTACGCTCGACAACGTGGGCTGGAACAGTAGATGAAAAGTTCCTTGGAATTTACCCCTCGCGTTGTCACACAGTGCGAGGGGTAGAAGTTTGTACTTGCCTAATTTTCCCTTGATAATCCGCCTCACATACGGCAAGATGTAAGTAGGAGGTACTTTCTATGTTTTATGCTATATGGACTGCGGCATTCTTGCTGACCCTCGGCGGATTGAGCATATTTTCAGCTTCAAGCGAAATGTCTGGCGAAATTTCGTGGGATTCCATCTGTTTGCGATTTTTTTTCATTGGAATTTCGGTTGGCAACGGCTTTCTTTGGGCATCATTAGCATCACTGATATTGTAAAACTTGGTCAGGCGCATCACGTGCCTGGCCGTTTCTATTTTTTAAGCACTTCTGCCAAGTACTTTCCCGTATGTGACTTCTTGTTCCTTGCAACTTCCTCAGGGGTTCCCTTTGCAACTAACTGACCACCCTCATCTCCACCTTCAGGGCCAAAGTCTAATACGTAATCAGCTGATTTTATAATATCCATATTGTGCTCAATCAAAACAACACTATTTCCACGCCGAACAAGTTCTTGAAGAATTTCAATTAATTTAGCTACATCATCGTAGTGAAGACCAACAGTTGGCTCATCAAGAAGATACATTGTCTTAGTGGTTCCTGGGCGATATAGCTCGGATGCTATCTTAACCCTTTGTGCCTCACCACCTGAGAGAGTGGTAGCACTTTGTCCTAGTCGTAAGTATCCCAAACCAACATCGTTTAACGCTTTAAAGCGATCATAAATTCCAGGAATGTCTTTGAAAAATTCCAACGCCTCTTCTACAGTCATTTGTAGTACTTGATGAATGTTTTTGCCTTTATATTCCACTTCAAGAGTTTCTTTCATAAAGCGATTTCCACGACACACGTCACACTGCACGTGAACAGTTGGTAGGAAGTGCATTTCAACTGCAATCATTCCATTACCCTGACAGGCCTCACAACGCCCTCCCTTAACATTAAAGCTAAAGCGTCCTGGCTTCCACCCGCGCGCTCTTGCCTCAGATGTTTCTGAAAATAGGTCACGTATGTGAGTAAACGCTCCAGTGTAAGTTGCAGGGTTTGAGCGTGGCGTTCTTCCAATTGGAGATTGATTAATTAATATTGAGCGAGAAAGATATTCTGTCCCTGAAAAACGAGCACAGTTATATACTTTCGCGCTTCGATACTTACGATCAAAACGAGCACGAAGATTTTCGTGGAGTAGTTCGTACATAAAGGTGGACTTTCCAGAACCTGACACTCCTGTTATTGCAACAAAGCGTCCAAGAGGAACGTCTACTGAAAGGTTTTTGATATTAAACTTCTTTCCGCCACGAATTCGCAATGTTCCCTTTTCAGCAGCACGTCTTTTCTCAGGAAGTGCAATTTCTTTTTCTCCTCTTAAATACGCAAGCGTTGCAGACTTGCTCTTGTTAGTCTTTGCCTTTAATAAGCCTTTCAACTCTCCGGAGACTACAACCTCGCCACCGTGGACTCCTGCACCCGGGCCAATGTCGATAAGGTAGTCGGCTGAAAGTATGGTCTCTTCGTCGTGTTCAACTACGATAATAGTATTTCCCAAGTCTCTTAATTTAATCAGTGTTTTTATAAGCCGATCATTATCCCTTTGGTGAAGTCCGATAGTAGGTTCGTCTAGAACATACATTGCACCAACTAACCCACTACCCAATTGACTGGCCAGTCGAATTCGTTGTGCCTCACCTCCTGATAGGGTATTGGCACGTCTGTCGAGTGCAAGATATGAAATACCAACATTAAGCATAAACTGAATACGATCCGTGATTTCTTTAACGATAACAGCTGAAATTTCTTGTTCAGTTTTGGTCATTTCTAATTCTATAAAAAAGTCTTGAGCCTCTTTTATTGAAAGCGATACAAGATCAACAATATTCTTTCCACCAAGAAGTACATGGAGTGCTTCTTTCCTTAATCTAGCACCGTTACAAACCTCACAGGCGTCGTCGATAAAGAAAGCCTTCGTTCCTAACCCTTTACACTCCTCACACGCCCCATAGGGCGAGTTGAAGCTAAATAGACGTGGTTCTACCTCTGGAAAGGAGAAACCATCATACGGACACATAAACTTTGAAGAAATTATGTGCTCCTCACCTGAGGGATCAACTACACGCATTAGCCCATCAGCTTCCGTTAGTGCTCTTTCAATTGCTTCACTTATCCTCTCCTTGGTTCCCTTCTTATCACTTTCAAACTCTGTTATGTAAATTTCATCAACTAGAATGTCGATATCGTGTTTCTTTGTCTTTTTTAAAGCAACCCTTTCTCGCAAACTTACTACCTTTCCGTCAACACGTGCCTTTTCATATCCTTTCCCAAGCATGTCGTAGAGAAGTTGATAATATTCTCCTTTTCTTCCAACTACTACGGGAGAATATATTTGAATTTTAACAGTGGTAACATCCACCCCCATAATCTTCTTAGAGCTCTTTGCCGTGCTTTTTATAAGTTTTTGAATCGTATCAAGTATTTCTTCGTTCGATAGTTTATGGATTGGCCTAGCACACACTAAACAATGCGGACGACCAACGCGTGCGTAAAGAACACGTAAGTAGTCGTAGATTTCAGTAATTGTTGCAACAGTTGAACGCGGGTTGTTTGAACGAGACTTTTGATCGATCGAAATAGCAGGAGATAATCCACTTATCTCATCCACATCTGGCTTTTGCATTTGCCGTAGGAATTGCCGAGCGTAGGCACTTAGACTTTCAACGTAGCGACGCTGACCCTCTGCAAAGATGGTATCAAAGGCTAAAGATGACTTTCCTGAACCTGAGAGCCCAGAAATTACCACCATCTTGTTTCGTGGCATCTCTACGTCAATATTCTTTAAGTTGTGCGTTTTAGCACCTTTTATTATTATTTTATCTTGCATATATGTACGCCCCAGCATGGGGGCTAGGGTTAGTGTGGGTACTATATCACCTTGTCGAGTAAACGAAAAGCTTGCTTTTTCGCCTAGAGAACCAATGACTTATGTAGTCCATTATGAATATCTTGTAATTGATTTTCATTTATCTTCCCAATGCGCTTTCCTAGCCTGTCTTTAGATAGAGCGCGCACTTGAAAAGTGATAACTTCAGAATCCACCTCTAAGCCGTTCAACTTATTTGCCTTAAGAGCAACACAGCTATAATAATTTTTTACTTTAGAAGTAATTGGACAAACAATACATATGGGTAAGGTTGAATTCATTGTGTCTCCAGAAATGACAACAACCGGGCGCTTACCCGATTGTTCAGAGCCTTTTACTGGATTAAGGTTTGCAAGATAAATATGCTTTTGTAAAACTTTCATTACCGATTAGTTATTTGAGCATAGTCTTCCATTCCCCACTCAGTCATTTCTGTAGTTTCGGTATCTTTAGCAGCGCGGATGAAACTATTTTTTAGCAGCTCTTTCATCTTTTTTTCCTTATACTCGATAAGTGCTTCTTCTAGAATTTCTCTTCGAGTTCTATCTGTTTCTTTTGCATAATCAGTAGCCCAAGCCAAAATACTTGGCTTGATAGTGCTTGTAAACGTAGTTGCTTTCATATGTATATATTATACGTATGAATTGTGCTTGTCAATTCATCACATCCCCTCAACTTTCTTTATCTCGTCCCGCAATAGTGCCGCCGTCTCAAAATCAAGATTCTTAGCAGCGTTTACCATTTGCTTTCTCTTTGCAACAACTAATTTCTTTCTTCCTGCTTTAGTTGTAATCATCGCAGTATCTAACTCAACTAACTTGTTCACGGCCTTTGTGTGACTCTTCACAAACTGCTCGGAAATATCCTTAATTTGTTTCTTAATACTTTTTGGAGTAATTCCGTGTTTTTCATTGTAAGCAACTTGCTTCTCTCTTCTTCTGTCAGTTTCGTTTAATGCCCTCTCCATTGATCCGGTTAGTCGATCAGCATAAAGTATCACGCGCCCACTTACATTTCGAGCGGCTCTTCCAATTGTTTGAATTAGTGCAGTGTCACTTCGAAGGAACCCTTCTTTGTCGGCGTCTAATATTGCAACAAGCTCAACTTCAGGAAGGTCTAATCCCTCACGAAGCAAGTTCACTCCAACTAGTACATCAAAAGTACCTTTTCGGAACTCAGTTAAAATACCAATCCGCTCAACGGTTTTAACATCACTATGAATATATTCAACCTTAATTCCCGCTTCTTTTAAGAAATCTGTTAGATCTTCCGCCATTTTCTTAGTAAGCACGGTAACCATGGAGCGCGATCCGTTTTTTGTAATCTTCTCCGCCTCTGAGATAAAATCCTTAACTTGCCCACGATATACTCCCTTAGAAACAATCGTACGAACCTCAACTGTAGGATCAACTAATCCGGTTGGGCGAATAATCTGCTCCACGACGGAACAGTCCTCTGGGTGCTTGTTGGGTACCTTAACTGAATGAATAGCTTCGGGGTCTTTCATTTTATACGCAGTGTGTAGCTCACAGGATTTATCGCTACTGTGTTCAAACTCATATTTCCCAGGAGTAGCACTTACATAAATTGATTCAGCAATCTTTTCTTCAAACTCTTCAAAGTTTAGTGGTCTGTTATCTCGTGCACTTGGTAGTCTAAACCCAAACTCTACAAGGTTATCTTTACGCGCACGGTCTCCTGCTTGCATTCCTGCAATCTGAGGCAAGGTAACGTGGGACTCATCAATTACAGTTAAGAAATCAGGACTCCCATCTTCCTTTTTCGGAAAGTATGAAAGCAGAGTATGAGGCGGCTCGCCAGAGGAGCGTCGATCAAAATGCATGGAATAGTTTTCAATTCCATTACAAAATCCAATCTCTCTTATCCTCGCCACATCTTGTCGTGTTCTACGACTCAATCTTTCAGCGTCTAATTCTTTTCCTGAGCGTCGCAAAATAGCTAAGCGCTCCTTTAATTCTTCCTCAATATCTTTTAGCGCTTCTTCTTTCACATCCTCAGGTGTTACAAAGTGTTTAGCTGGAAACAAATGAAATTCACTAACCTCCTTTTGTATCTCTCGAGTTATTGGATCCATTAGTTCAATCTTTTCAATTGTCTCCCCTGCAAAATGTAGTCGATATATTACTTCCTCGTTTGATGGCATTATCTCCGCTGTATTTCCTAAAGCACGGAACGTTCCAGGAAGTAGGTCTCCGGCAACTCTTTCAAAATACATTTCGACTAGTTTTCGTATTAAAATCGCTCTTGTATACTCTCCTCCAATTTTGACGTGCAAAATTACCTTCGCGTATTCTTCTGGATTACCTAATCCATAGATTGAAGAGACTGAAGAAACAACGATGACGTCTTTTCTAGTTAGGAGGGCTTGCGTTGTGGCGTGACGCAACCTTTCAATTTCCTTGTTAACTTGTGCTTCTTTTTCGATAAAAGTATCGGTAATTGCAACATATGCTTCTGGTTGATAGAAATCATAGTACGAAACAAAGTAATGAACTTCATTATCAGGAAAGAATTCCATAAACTCCGCTGCTAGTTGGGCGGCAAGAGTTTTGTTGTGTGCGATAACTAAGGTAGCTTTACCTGTATTTTGAATTACGTTTGCAATTGTAAAGGTTTTTCCAGTTCCAGTTGCACCAAGAAGAGTTTGATGCCGCTTACCACTCTCAACACCGTCAGTTAGCGTAGAAATAGCTTCTGGTTGATCTCCAGAGGGTTTAAATGGCATCTTTAAGTTGAATACTTTGTCTTTCACACCACTACAATACGGCACTCACTGACTAATTCAAAGCTTTTTTGATCTTTAAGAGGATAATATCAAATAGTAGAGTTGAATTTGCCGGAATTATTACTTCTCCATCTGGATTTGCTATTTCTCGTGCGCCATAGGCAAACTCCGAGGGAATAACAAGTCTTCGTGTCCCACCTTCCTTCATACCAACAAGCCCTAGCTCCCATCCAGTTATAACCTGGCCCACACCAAGTTGTACTTCAAAAGGTACTTCACTTTGTGAGGAAGTATCAAAAGTCTCTCCATTAAGTAATTGCCCAACGTAGTGAACGTAAAGAGTATCTCCGTATTGCGCGCGCTCGCCTTCGCCCTTAACGTAGTCTTTAACCGTGAAATTATTATGAGCGGAAGTGCTACTTTGAGTGACGTGAACTCTTTTTACTTTCTTTGTAACTTCCTGAATCTGTTTTTTAGTTTCAGCGTTCTGAGTGCCCCACGCAAACATGAATAAAGCAGGAACGAATAGTAGAGATACTACAATTCCTGATACAACTGCTACTGATTCGTTTTGATTCATACTCCTTCCAGTTTACATCAAAACTAATACTCACTTTAACTTATAAACACCCTAGCTAGTTTAATTTCATCGTATGTATATTTGCCCTTTAAAAGTCTATGAACCGGTGCCAACTTATACTCCTTAGTTTTCTTAAAAGCCTCTAGTATTACATCGGTATTATCATCCATAAGATGCTCGTAGGTATCCCCTTCTGCTTTAAGCTTTTCCAAATGAGAAACAATTGTTCCTTTCGTCATACTTCGCTCTTTTGCAATCTCCTCTAAGGTTTTACCTTCTTCAAGTAATGCGCGAGTTTTAAGATGTGTCGGCATAGAAACTACTTCTGAGTCGCTCCGAGCAACCTTGGAGAGAAATTCAGTTTCTAACTCTAATATTCTCACCTTAGAGAATTTTGAATATATATTTTCCCATTTAACAGATTCTGCCTGAAATTCAGCATCTCGTGCTGAAACATATGGATGAACTTGAAGTGCTGTTGCATTTAATCCTTGTAAGGTTAGTCCTGAAAGTGTTCTGGCACGAGAGAGTGCAACGTAGCCTTGTCCTGGAGTAAAGGCACGAGAGAGATCAACTTCTACAGTGTCTAGGCTCATTCCCTGACTCTTATGAATCGTAATCGCCCACGCAAGACGCAATGGAACTTGAGATACACTCGCTAAAACTTTTCCATCATCAATTATCTCCCAGGACATGGGAGAAGCTACAATTTCATTTCCAGATTGAGTTTCCACCACAGGATACGCACCACTTACATCAATTACTTCACCAAGCGTTCCGTTTGCATATTCTTGATCAGGAGAGTTTTTTACAAACATAACTTGTGCTCCAACCTTTAGCTGCAAAGTTTCTGGAACCAAAACTCCTTTCTTGAGTGTTTCAACTAAGTTTGCCCTACCGGTTGAGACCATTTTATAACTGGAAACCTTTCCGTCAATTTTCTTAAGTTCCTTTGCATTTCGCTCATCAACGTCTGCATTATGAGTATTTAAGACAACCGCATTGTTCTCAACGTCTTCAATATCCTCATTGGACATTCTGCTTTCCAATGATTCTTGAGTTTGCACGGAAATTTCTCCGTCGCGAATGTCATTTAAAATATCCAATAGTTGACCCCCTTCTTGTCGAAATTGCTCTGTTAGATAACAAGCACGAATATCTCCATTTAACCAAGCGTTTGACGAATCAGCGAATGAATCGCTGGAGCCTCCCTTTACTACAGGAGGGAGTTGAAAAAAGTCTCCTGAAAAGATAACTTGCATTCCTCCAAATGGAGAGTCCACTCTCTTCATAGCACGCGCCACTTGATCTATCATGTCGATAAACTCAGGACGAAGCATTGAAACCTCATCTACTAGTAGCACATCAGTTCGCTCAAACCTTTTAACAAGAGGTTGTCGTTGGGTCATAGAGTCAATATCCCAATCACTTAGATAGTCTTTTATACCAATGCCACTCCAAGAGTGAATGGTCATACCACTTAGGTGAGTGGCTGCAATTCCGGTTGATGCAGTGACTCCAACACCTACGTTGTTCTTTCGCAGATATTTTATGTATTCGTTTAAAACAAATGTCTTACCGGAACCTGCAGCACCAGTTAGGTACACATTGCGTCCAGTTTTTAACATTCCTAGTGCGGTCTTTTGCTCCATAGACTAGAAGTAGCCTATTTTATGGTAACAGAGGTAACAACAACAGCGTCCGTTGGTCGATCTGATGGTCCTACTGGGGTGTTTTCAATTGCAGCTACTATATCCATTCCTTCAATTACTGATCCAAAAACTGTATGTTTGTCATCTAGGAAATTATTCCCGGCTACGTTAATGAAGAATTGACTTCCGTTAGTGTTGGGTCCTGCATTTGCCATAGAAATAGTTCCTACATCATTCTGGTTGTTTGCGTGAATTTCATCTGCAAAAGAGTAGCCTGGACCTCCTGTTCCCCATGCGGCAACTTGATCATCACTCTTTGAAAGAGGATCTCCTCCTTGGATCATAAAGCCGGCTATTACTCGGTGGAACTTTGTTCCATCGTAGAATCCTTCCTTAGCTAGGGTTGTAAAGTTTTTAACTGTATTTGGTGCATCAGTAGTATTTAACTCAATTGTAATGTTCCCCATAGAGGTTTCCATAACTGCTGTTAGTGGTCCATTAGCCTCTACTGCATCTACTACTGGCTCGTTTGTGTTTTCTTCTGATGACATAAAAAATGAAAGTGCCCCTAGGCTTAAGATTGTAATTGCTCCTATAATGTAAATTATTTTCATACGTTGGAGAAGTATAACAGACTCTATTCTAACTGCGAATAAAAGGAGAGCATTGCCTCAACCCCTGCTAAGTTTTTTGTCCACTCCGTTACATCGTGAGTTTCAAGTTCTACAGTAACTGCGGCCATTCCCTCTGTAGACATCCAATCAGCAATATCTCCTGTTACTTCGTAGTATGGATAATCTTCGTGAGTAGGGTAAGTAGAAGCCTCTGAGTACACTGAAAGTAGCTCGAGCGTACTTGCAATAGGATCTCCTTCACAGAAAGATGCATAAACGCCATCACTTGCGCTGTGGTAGAAAACTGTAGCCACAGGAGTCTCTTTTAAGAAGAAGTCTCGTAGTGCCTTTGATTCTGGTTCTGAGAACTCAGAAGACCCGGCACTTACTTCATTATCCCTCCATATTGCACTCTCTTGCCACTTACACGCAAAGTTTCGGTTCAAGTCTACGCCGTTTGCGTTAAAGCGTCCTGCAACAACCGGATCTGTAACTTCTAGCTCATCTGCGTAGTTAAACTTAGGAGCATCAGTCACCTCGAAACGCTCAGAAGTTCCAACTACACTCGCAAGACCATCTGGGTTTGCAACTGGAATTACAACAACACTTATGTCTTCCGGAAGTTCCTTTCCTTTAAGGTAATCGATAAGAGCATAACTTAGGAGTGCTGAGTTCCACTCATATCCCCCGTGGAGTGCTCCAACGAAAGCCAAGGTTTTTTCGCCTTCACCAAATTTGAATGCATGTATGTCGCGTCCTTCAACGGATTCACCTATTACCTCGTAAATTTCTGCATCCGGAGTATCTATTGTTATTTCAGTAACGAGTTCTGGAACTACGACTTCCTTCTTATCTTTAAAGAAAAAGAACCATCCTGCGAGTAAAAGTATTATAAGTAGTACAATTATTTTTTTCATTTCCATATTATATATCAGTTTACCCACCATAAAAACTTGTTTACTACGGAAAATAATGATAAAACTTCCCACTGAGCAACAGCTCTTTACACACTAATTTAAAGGTAAAACATGCAACAGCTAAAATCTGGAACTATCATCTACAAAGATGAGGCACGAAAACTCTTCCTAACAGACGACGGAAACGTCGACTGGGATAAGGTTTCCGAACGTAATGAATATCTACGTCCGATAAAAGAATCCCTGAGTAACAAACATTTCACTTCTGAAATAAAGTCTTGGGCGATATTTCTATCTCCCGAGTTGCAACTGCGTCTATTGGACATGATGCTTGGTGGCCTTTGTAACGAGGATTCAAACGTGGGCGTGTATATCGCAAACACAGAAGATCTTGAAATCTTTGGTCAATATCTTGAACCAATTATCCGCGACTATCACAAAATTGAAGGTGATGTTCGTCAGGAGCACGATTGGAGCATCCCTGTTGGAGAATATCTTCTAAACGAGATTGACTCCTCTCTTAGCGACGTTTCTATGCGCGCACGAGTTGCCCGTAACGTAGCAGGCTGGAATATGCCTAGTTCGATGAGCTTAGACGAACGTCTTCGTTTTGAAGGAGCAATGATAAAAGTGTTCGACGCACTTCCGTTTGACGGGACATATTTCAGTATGACTCCCGGTCATGACAATGAAATGAGCTCCGCTGAAATGGATCAAATGCGTGCAGATCACTTTTTGTTTAACGACATGACGACTGATAACCATCTAACCTGTAGCGGTATTGCTTCAGATTGGCCTCACGGTCGTGGTATTTGGTTAAGTGACGACAAGACGAAAATGATTTGGATTGGCGAAGAAGACCACGTTCGAATTATTTCCATCATGCATGGAAACGATCTCGGCGTTGTTGATAAGTCACTATCTGATCTTCTTGGTTCAATGGAAGAAGCGGGCGTGGACTTTGCAACTCATCCTACCTACGGGACAATCACAACTTGTCCTACAAATATGGGTACGGGCAAGCGTCAGTCTGTTCTAATTGGCTTTCCCAATCTCTCTGAAGAAGGAACCAACGAGAACCGCCTAAAAGAAACTGCCAAAGATCTTCATCTTCAAGCTCGCGGCCTAGCCGGTGAGCATTCGAAGATGGACGAAAACGGTACTTCTGACGTTTCGCCAATGGCTCGTTTTGGTGTTACTGAAGCACAGGTGACTAAAATCCTCTTCGATGGTCTTGAAAAACTTTCTGAATTGGAACAAGCCGCCTAACTAAATAGTGTGAAAACGCCCCTTGGAAACTTGGGCGTTTTCTTTTTGTTGTAGAGCTAGTCTTTCGGAAAAATTTTCTTCAACGACTTGCCTTTTGCTAACTCGTCGATAAGTTTGTCTAAATAGCGAATTTCCCGCATGATATTTTCCTTAATGTCTTCTACTCGAACCCCACAAACCACGCCCGTAATTAATTTTCTTTTTGGATTCGGATCCGAAGCTTCAGAAAAAAAAGTTTCAAAGTCCGTCCCTTTTTTCAAGTGTTCATCTAGTTGTTTTTGGCTATATCCAGTAAGCCACCGAATGATTTCATCAATTTCCTTTTTTGAAGCACCATTCTTTTCTGCCTTGGCGACGTAATGTGTATAAACACTTGCAAAGCTAGTGGTGTAGATTCTAGGTTTAATCACCAGTCAATTATAGCAGGTTCGAACCTCGCGCTCTCCCTGCCTACACGGACTTGTATTCAAGCCATCAAAAACCAAGCTGCCGGACTAGGACTCGAACCTAGATAGCTAGCACCAAAAACTAGAGTCCTACCATTAGACGATCCGGCAATGTGTGGTGACATCCTACCAGATACTGCCAAAAGCACCAATATGTGGTAAAACTCTGTCAGCGCTCTTTGACTTGAGCAAAACGAAATTCAAACAAAGGAGAGCACTATGAAAATAGTAGCCAATAAGAAAAACGGTTTCCGTGCTCTCGACATTATAGTTGAGGCATGGCTAGCGAAGACGTTTCCATACGATAGTGAAAACGCTGTCGTTCCACAGCGCCTCATTCCGCCAGAGCTAGTTGCGGATAAGGAGGCTCTGGCACTATTCCTCTTCGGGGTATGCCAATACATGAAGGGAAGAATCAAAAGCGAAGACGCTTTCGTTAAACTTCTTATTATGCATAAGGAACGTCCAGATTTCATGCGTCGTAACTCTGATGGCTTCGTAAACGCCTTGCAAAAGACGTGCCTTAGTTGTCAGTTCTTTCCCGATTGTAAGTTCACCATACCGGCAGCTCCCTATTATCAAAATATTGAAGGGGAAAACGGTGAGAGACTTGGAGGTTTTATCTACTTCATAGAAAGGCCGCCTATAGAGCTCAAGTGGGCGAAATCCTCGTACGGAGCAGAATCAGATTCTGAGGCTCAAGCTCAATTTAAAATAGGTTAAACGGCCCCAAGGCAAATTTGCATCGGGGCCGTTCTTCATTTATTCGCAGCCAACACCTCAGAGGCACTTAAAACTGCAAGCGCACTGCCTGCCTGTGAAAGAGCCTCAGCACCTTCAGAGAGAGCTTCAGCCTGACCACGCATACCTTCTTCTTCGGCCAATTGAACCAAATGAGGAAGCATGCCGGAAAATAACTCTACAAGACCAGTAGAAAGCTTAATTGGGCTCCCAGGAGAATATCGGTTCAATTGATCCGAATCCGTCTCAGGTGCAATGTAGCTCTCTTTTCCAAGATGACCCTTCTGGCGAAGACTCTCCAGCTGTTTGAGGTAGTTCTCAAAAGTCCAAAGTCCGTTTACCATTTGTGGGGCAACGATCTGCCTTACTGGCCTTGGTTTTTCTGGAGCGAGTGTAAACAGATTTTTCTGCCCATCACGGAGATGCTCAAGCCTAGAGGAAACCCCTTTCTTGACTTGCACAACCGTTTCTTGAGACATAACTGCCCGCATAACAAAATGCGTAACCGCTGCATCATCCATGGGCTGATTCAACTCTTCCATACCTTCGGCCAGTCTTGCAGCCTCAGTTAAGATGCCGTACGGGATTGTCATTTCCTTTGACGCTGCTAACTCTTGCAGTGCCTCTGGCAAGGAGCAAAACCGCATGGCGTTCTTTATCCAAGATGTAGAACGACCAATAGTTTTGCCAAAAGTTTTCATGGTCAATTTGGGATTCTGCCGCCGTTGATAGCGCCAAAAACGAAAAGCTGCATCTGCCTCTTCAAGAACAGGCACCTGCTTGTGCCGGTTTTCCTGAAATTGAATAGACATAGCGTCCTTAACACCCAACCCAAAATGCAAATCAGCCCGATAAAGACCATCAAACAAAGGAGTGTGTTTTGCTTTGTTTTTTACCGCAAGCAAAACAGAGTTGTACCGTCTGTGCCCTGCAACCAGCAAAATATAGTACTTCGCCCCGTCTATTTTTAGAGCAACCAGCTCCTTCATAGTATGGTTCGAATCGTGCACCAAATTCAATTCCTTCAAATATGCCCTCGCCTGGCGCGGGGTTAGGGCAGCTGCAATACCTTGAACCAATTGTCCTTTGTTCGCGATACTGCTAGAAAGATCTTCAATATCGTTCATTGAAAGACGAATCTGAGATAACACATTTATCACCTCAAGAGGAAGTCTAACTGGAACAATTTTTGTTGAATCTCTCTCCGTTAACTCTTCTAGTGAGAAGGCTCGTGTAGTCATGGCGTACCTCCCTTAGGTTAGCCGGTTTCAAAAAACCTGTACTGCATTATTGCAATAAAGCAAGCTTGGCTCAACTAGTACGATTCTAAATTAGTGTTTTAATTACAGCGCCACTCCCAAGTGTGCAAAGTCACTCCACGCGTAGAGTTGCCACTTCCCTTTTTCATTCATAGTAAAATACGTAATTCCTGTATTACTCATACGCATTGCTGAGGCAATCTTGTTTAAATAAATATCAGGTGTTAAATAATCTCCGATAAGAAGATGTGCGGTGAAGAGCTTTAAGAAAAATCCATGTGAAGCGATAACAATATGTTGCTCTGGCCTTTTCTTAATGATTTCAACCAACTCCCTAGCGCGATCTAGACTTTCTTGAAAATGCTCGCCTGAATCTACCGCCGACCCTTGTTTCCAGCTGTTTTCAAATTTTGCTAACGCACTCTTAACGTCTGGATCATCTTTGTGCTTACCTTGAATAGAATCAGGGGTAACTATTTCATGAATGCCCTCCAGAACTTCCATAGGGACACCACTTTTCTTAGCAATCTTTTCTCCTGTTTGTTCGGCTCTTTTATAGTGACTAGAAAGAACTACTTCAATCGGAACATTTTTAAAACGCTCTGCAACAAAGTCCGCTTGCTCTTCTCCTTTGTTTGTTAGAGGAGAATCCATATCGCCGCGTATGCCAGTTGCATTTTCCTCACTCTCAGCGTGACGAACAAGATATATATGTTTAAGCATCGATAGATTCCATTAACGCTATCTCAAGAGGCAGTTGTTTAATATATGCATTGGGAGTGTCTGAATATGCATCCAGTAGGTTTACAAGAACTTTTGAGGTAATTGTCTTTTCCTTTGAAAGACTTTCGAGCAGCTTAAAGTCGTCCGCACTGAATTGCTTTTTAATCATGGCAACCGAACTTGGCGAATTGCGCAGTAGCATTACAGAACGCACCTTATCTAAAAGAAGTTTCTGGAAGGTTAAAAAATCAACATTACCCTCCACTGCCACAGAAACGTTGGATAGCGCCCCGTCTATATTATTCTCAGAAATGGCTGCAAGTACTCCATTAACTAATTCTCCTTTAGGAGCACCCGTAACTTCTTCAACCTCCTTGCGAGTTATTTTCTTGTCAGACGAGTATGAAAGAACTTTTTGTAAAACACCCAACGCATCACGAAACGATCCTTCAGCTAGTATTGCAATTAATTCCGCCGCATCTTTTTCCAATTCAACCTTCTCTTTTTTTGCAATTTTTGAAACAGTAGTTGCAATAGTTGCTCGATTCGGCTTGTTAAACGTATAGCCCTGGCAACGAGAGACTATTGTGTCGGGTAGTCTGTCAATTTCCGTTGTAGCCAGTATAAAAACAACATGGCTTGGAGGCTCTTCCAGAGTTTTCAAAAAAGCGTTGAAAGCTTCTTTTGTAAGCATGTGAACCTCATCGATTATGTAGACTTTGTACTTTGAATCAAACGGTAGAGTATGAACCGATTCGTTAAGTTCTCGAAAATCATCTATCTTACGATTTGACGCTGCATCCATTTCGTAAAGATCTTTTGAAGTAGTTCCGATTAAACCAGCAAGGATGCGTGCAATTGTAGTTTTTCCAGTTCCTCTTCCTCCTGCAAAAAGATATGCGTGAGAAATGTTCTCATTATCAACAGACTTCTTAAGAACGTCCACTACATGTTCTTGTCCTACAACATCCTTAAAGGAAGTTGGTCGGTATTTTCTATATAGTGCTTGGTTGGTCATTGTCCGCCATTATACCAGACAGAAGATTCCTTACCTCTTTTGCATTCATACACCCCATCAACTTGCCTCTTAACTCTTTGGCACCTGAAAACCCTTCTACATAACTAGAAAAATGTTTCCTCATAGTTGCAAAACTCTTTATCCCATAAAATTCTTTTTCAAATAGATCAGTGTGTTCAATTAATACCTCCAACTTCTCATTTAAAGTTGGAACATGAGAACTAAACACCCACGGGTTTCCAAAAATTCCTCGTCCAATCATAAACCCATCCGCGCCACTTTCACTCACTCTCTCAATCCCGTCTTCAACATCCTTCACATCCCCATTTCCAATTATCAGCGCATCACTACCTAATCTATCTCTAATACCTACCGCTTGAGTAAGTGTAGTCCAATCAGCATCCACCTTGCTAAGTTGTGCTCTTGTTCGTGCGTGAATTGTAACTACAGCAGGGTTAGTGAAGAGAATAGCGGGAAGCCACTCTTCCAATTCATTTTCTGAATATCCAATACGAGTTTTTACTGAAACAGGTAAATCCCCCGCACCTTCCATTGCTGCAAGAATAATTTCCTTAGCAAGTTCCGGTGTCTTAATTAAACCGGCTCCTGCGCCTTGTTTTTCAACTGAACGATCTGGACACCCCATATTGATGTCAACGCCGTCAAAACCTAAATCTCGAGCAACTGAGGCTGCTTTTTTCATGCGCTCCGGGTTTGAAGTGAAAAGTTGTGCAACAATCGGCCTCTCTATATCAGAAAACTTCAATTTAGCCTTCAGTTTCTCCTGTCCGCGCTCATCTGCAAAGAAAAGACCGTCAGCTGAGGTAAATTCAGTAAAGGTAACGTGTTTAATATCACTGTGTTTTGATATGACAGCACGAAAAGCCGCATCGGTCACATCCTCCAAAGGCGCCATAACGTGAATTGGTTTTTCTAAATCTTTCCAAAAGTTCATTGCGACACAGTATCAAGAATAAGAGGTTTTACCAGTATATGTAAAAACGGCGCGCTCATTACAAGCGCGCCGTCAAGCAATTCATTTGCTGAAAACCCCAAGGCTTTCGAGTAATTTCCGATGTGGTGGAAAAAGATCCATCATTCCTTCCATTTCTTCGGTTGAGAAAAGATGAACCCGCTCTCCTTCATCGCCATATTCTTTCAGCTCAGCAAAGGTTTCCACTTTTCCCCCGAAGAAATACATTTTATGATTTCCCCGATCGATTTCCGAAAGCTGGGCCACTTCGTTGAGGTGAAGTCCAACTTCCTCTTCAACTTCTCGAAGAGCTGTGCCTTCCGGAGTTTCTCCATCTTCACTTCTTCCACCTGGAAGTTTCCAGTAATGTGGTGTGGGTTTATCAGGATCGAGAACCAGTGGTACCATGTCCTGAGGTCCGCAAATTATCACTGAAACTGCCCACTTACCATTATGTGCCATTTGACACCTCCTACGTTAAAATGAACTTATATCAGTACTATATCATACGTAGTAGCTATGTCAAGTACCGCTTCTTAAAATATACTTTCCTTGTAATACACCCGTTTTTCAAATCTCATGTCTATATATTGTATCTCTTCTAAATTTAACTCCTCAATCACTGCTTCAAGATTAAAGACCATAGCCTTTAAATCCTTATCCATTGCCACTTTTATTTCCAATCCTGATTCAAGAGAAATAGTTGCATCACTTCCTTCAAAAGAAAATATTGAAGTCTCGAGACCAATACCACTTAAGTCATCAATCAAAGTCGAAGCGTTAGAAAAATGCTCCGGAGAAACAGAAACGCGCATTACATCTTCTCTGGATTCTCCGAGCCCTCCTTTAAAAACCACTCTGCCCTCTATTCCAAAAACTCTCTCAAAGGCAAACCCGTTTGTGTCTAATCTGTAACATTCTCCGTTTTCCTGACACCACAGGGCGTAAGTTTGTCTTTCTTGAATTAAAATTTCAATTTCCTTTTTAAATAGCTTCCTTTTAATAGAAACATTATCTATTTTCGGAAAAGTACTCAATAAAACACTTTCAACTTCCTTACGAGGGAAACTTAAAATGTTTTGCCTTGAAAACATGTACCACTTGGGAGTTTTCGTTTGTTCAAGAATTAAGGATTCAATTGCAACAGTTTTAACCTCGACGTTTTCTTTAATAGATATTTCCTTTACTGCTAGGAAATTAGAAAACGACAACCAACTTATTCCCATAAAAGTACAAACAAACGTTGTAAATATTAGAGCCGTTAAAAGAATGCGAATTTTCTTTCGCCTGTGTGCAAATTTGGATTTACTTAACTTAGGACTCCTCTTAACCGCGACGGGCTTTACTCGACGACTACCCCGCCACATATATTATGAAATTATTTTTCGATCCTGCATGTAAGGACGTAGAGCTTCAGGTATTTTTACACCCCCATCTGCTTGTTGGTAGTTTTCAACAAGGGAGACAAGAATTCTTGGTGTTGGAATTGCAGTACAGTTTAGGGAGTGTGCGTAACGCGTTTTACCATCATCATCTTTATATTTAGTGTTAAACCTACGCGTTTGGAAATCGTGGAAGTATGAGGCTGAACTAATTTCACGATACTTTTCTTCAAGTGGAACCCATAGTTCGATGTCGTACTTTTTAACCTGTCCTTGTCCAAGGTCTCCACCACAGTTAAGTACTGTGTGATATGGGATGCCTAGAGACTCGATAAACTCTTCAGTGTTGCGATTTAGCCACTCATGCCATTTAACAGACTCTTCGTGTGAGGCCTCGCAGAGTATTACTTGTTCAAGTTTATAGAATTCGTGAACGCGGATTAATCCTTTAGTATCTTTTCCGTGACTTCCAGCTTCTCGCCTGTAGCAAGGGGAGAAAGATAGGTGTCGAATAGGAAGCTTCTCCTTATCAACCACTTCATCTGCGTAATATCCCATCGTGCTGATTTCAGAAGTACCAATTAGGTAGTCTCCATCTTGTGTGTGATAGATATCGTCCGCCTCATTTGGTAAGTGCCCAGTTCCAAAGAGATTACTCTTACGAACAATTGCAGGAACTATCATTGGATCAAACCCTTTCTTTAAGAAAAAATCTTGTGCGTAGTTCCAGATTGCGTAACTTAGCAACGCCCCATCGTTTTTTAAATAGTATCCACGGAACCCGGAAACTTTTACTCCGCGTTCAAAATCAACCATGTCTAGCTTAGTCATAATATCTACATGACTCTTTGCCTCAAAATCAAATTGTGTTTTTTCGCCCCATACTTTTATCTCTTTGTTATCCTGGTCATCATTTCCATCAGGAACAGACATATCGGGAATATTTGGAACTTGTAGCATAAGAGTCTGCCATTCCTTCATTACTTCCTTCAATTTCTCTTCTTCTTCTTGAAGTTCTACTTTAAGAGACTGCATTTGCTTAATCTTTTCATCTCTTGCTTCTGTGTTCATTAAGGAAGCGATGTTCTTGGTAACTTCATTTTGAACAGAGCGTTTTTCCTCAACTGTTTGTAGTAGTTCTTTTCGTTTGTCGTCTAATTCTAAAAGTCGGTCAAGATCAATCTCCGTGTGCTTTTTTTTAGCACCTTCGGCGACCGCATCTTTGTTTTCCCGTATGAATTTAATATCAAGCATATATTCTTGTTATTATAGAATCGTACTATGCTCTACGATATTCACCAAATACAAAACAAGGATTTCCCTCCTCTAATAAAGGAAATAAACGATCCGCCCAAAAAACTCTTCTCTCGAGGCGATATCTCTTCTCTATATAGAAACAAAGTTCTAACTGTTGTAGGCTCTAGAAAGGCAACCAGCTACGGTAAGGAGGTAACCAAATTTCTCATTGAAGGCCTTAAGGGTCATAACATAACAATTCTCTCCGGACTTGCACTAGGAACCGATACAAACGCACATCGCGCTGCAATTGAAACAGGATTGACTACGGTTGCAGTTCCAGGCTCTGGATTAGACGATTCTGTTATATATCCAAAATCCAATCTCCCATTGGTTCATGAAATATTAGAAAGTGGTGGTGGACTATTAAGTGAGCTTGACCCTATGCAGAATGCTGCAATGTGGACGTTTCCAAAGAGGAATAGAATAATGGCGGGCCTATCACACGCGGTTTTAATAATAGAAGCAGCACCTCGGTCAGGTACGCTGATAACAGCGAGACTTACAACTGAATACAATAGAGATCTATTAGTAGTTCCCTCTTCCATTTTTGCAAAATCTAGTGAAGGAGCACACCAATTTCTAAAACTAGGAGCAACTCCTGTTACAAACTCAAACGACATCCTAAGAGCATTAGATATGGAGGTAGACGAAAAGGAAGAGCGTATTCAAAATCTTTCAGAAGAGGAACGTCAAATTTATGATTTAGTAGAAACACCTCAAGAGCGAGATGAAATTGTTGAAAAGGTAAAAGACGCGAACGTTTTGATTTCGAAGCTTGAGGTGGACGGAATTATACTTGAGAGTAAGGGGAAGTTAAGGCGGAAATAGTTTGAGGCCCGCAACAGGTGCGGGCTTCAAATCAATAAATGTACACGGAGCCGGATGGTGCAGCCATTATAATTATCGCGCCGACGATCGTGGCGAGAAATACCATAGCTAGGACCCCCGCAACAATCCACGGGATTCGCTTCAAACTGAACATAATTTCCTCCTTAGTTCATGAAAAAATTGGTTCCGTCGACAATTGTCAACAGCACCAAGATGCAGGCAACGGGAAACGGTAGACGTTTAGTAGAATTGACTTGATCGACATTAAATATCCTCTCGGTTAGCAATCTTCAAACTACCACTAATATCCAATATGTCAATTCCCCACTAATCCTTTTCAAATTTTGCATTTTTCCTAAAGTCATGTAACTGTTGCGCCTATGAAGCTTGTAATTGTAGAAAGCCCCGCAAAAGCAAAAACAATCGAGAAGTATCTCGGAGAGGGCTTTACTGTGCGAGCAAGTGTTGGACACGTTCGAGACTTACCTAAGAATAACAAGAAGGCAATCGACATTGAAAAGGGCTTTAAGCCTAATTACGAAGTCGTTCCTCTAAAGATGGAAGTAATTTCTGAGTTAACTAAAATAGCTAAGAAATCAGACGAGGTTATTCTAGCAACTGACCCCGACCGAGAAGGTGAGGCCATAGCATGGCACCTTAAGGAAGTGCTGAAACTTAAATCCCCTAAAAGAATTGTTTTCAACGAAATTACAAAGGACGCAGTGCAGGAGGCTTTAAAGGATCCTCGTTTAATTGACGATAATCTAAGAGAGGCTCAAGAGGCAAGAAGGGTGCTAGACCGTCTTGTAGGTTATGACCTTTCTGGATTAATCTGGAAAAAAGTTCGCTACGGACTTTCAGCCGGCCGAGTTCAGTCCCCTGCTTTGAGAATAATAATGGAACGTGAGCGTGAAATTCGCGCGTTCATTCCAGAAAAGTTCTGGGTAATTACAGCGGAAACCAAAGATGTGTCTCTTACATGTGTGGAAGAGCCAAAAACACAAAAGGATGCTGACAATATTGTAAAAAACGCAAAGAAAAACTCTTGGACAATTGAATCCGTAAAAGAAACTGCTGCAAAACGCTCCCCTAAAGCACCCTTTACCACTTCGACTCTTCAACAAGCGGCCAGTTCCCGTCTTGGCTACGCACCTTCAAGAACAATGGGTATCGCACAAAAACTCTACGAAGCAGGACACATCACCTACATGCGTACAGATAGTCCGACTCTTTCAAAACAAGCTATCGGTCAAATATCTTCAGTAGTAGCATCTGAGTACGGTAAGGATCATCTGGAACTCAGAGAATACAAAACTAAATCAAAGTCTGCACAAGAAGCACACGAAGCCGTTCGCCCAACTAATATTGCAAAGCTAAGTGTAGGAAGAACAGAAGAGCAAAAACGGCTCTACTCTCTAATATGGTCACGAACTGTTGCAAGTCAAATGATTGATGCACAAATTGCGAGAACCAAGATTACAGCAAGTGTTGACCATAAGGATGTTCCTAACTTTACTGTCACTGGATCACGCGTAATTAAAGACGGGTGGTTAAAAGCAGACCCTTCAGCAAAGGGTGAAGATGTTCAACTTCCAAGTGTTAAAGAAGGAGGTTCACTAACTCCTAAGTCAGTTGATGCTCTTGGAAAGGAAACACAACCACTTCCCCGATACACTGAAGCAGGATTAATTAAAGAACTAGAAAAACGTGGTATTGGACGACCAAGTACGTACGCTGCAATTATGAGGACTCTTGCAACTCGGGGCTACGTGAACAAAGAAGGAAAAACTCTACTACCAACTGACACTGGAGACGTTGTTAGCTCCTTCTTGGAAGAACATTTTGCACATTACGTTGGAGACGACTTTACGGCTGAGATGGAAACTGAACTCGATGAAATTGCCGAAGGAAAAAGAACCTACAAAAAAACTCTAACGGATTTCTACAAGCCCTTCCTAAAAGAAGTTGACTCAAAAGAAGATATACCTAAACTAACAAACCTTGGTCCGGTAGATAAAGAATTTGATTGTCCTATCTGTAAAAAGGAAATGGTTTGGAAACTATCAAAGAATGGAAAATTCATGAGTTGTGCAACCTTTCCAGAATGCCACGGAGCAAGAAAGGACGACGGGAGTATAATCGAGCCTCCAAAAGAGATTGGAGAACCGTGTCCTCTATGCGGAGAACCCTCTTCAAGGAGTAAGCAAGAGCCAGGAAAGTTAGTAGAACGTGAAGGACGTTTTGGTATGTTTATTTCCTGCGACAGATATCCTAAATGTAAATATATAAAACAAGATCACACTCTTAACTCAACAGGAGTTAAGTGTACTGATTGTAAAGACGGAGAATTAATTGAAAGACATGGACGTTTTGGAGCATTTTACAGCTGCTCAAACTACCCAGAGTGTAAACTGGCGATAAAAACAAAGCCTACAGGTAAGAACTGTCCTATGTGTAAAAGACTAATGATGGAGGGTACAAAAACAATCCCAGAGAGATGTAGCGACAAAACTTGTCCCAATCACAACCCACACAAATTGTAAAAAGAGCAAGGATGCCGTACCATTAGTTAAATGCCTTCCTTTGTAGCACAAAAAAAGGCCGTGCCTCAGGCATTGCAAAATATTTTGAACTTAATGAACCTTTCTGATAAGAAGGAAGTCGAGTTTATTTCCCGTGCCTATGATCTTGCAAAAGTAGCACACCGCGGGCAAAAACGGTATTCAGGAGAGCCCTACCTAAACCACGTAGTTGCAACTGCCGAGTATTTGGCAAAAATCGGAATGGGCCCAACTATTGTATCCGCAGGACTCCTACACGACGCGCTAGAAGATAGCGACATGCTCCCTGAGGCTATTGCAGGAGAGTTAAGCGAAGACGTTCGAGATCTGGTAGCAGGCGTAACAAAACTAGGGCGCGTGCGCTATCAAGGAGTACAAAGACACGCAGAGAGCTTGCGCAAGCTTTTTGCTGCAACCTCTGAAGATGTTCGAGTAATGATCATTAAATTAGCAGACCGTAGGCACAATGCTCTAACTCTCGAGCACGTACCTCGAAAGGACAAAAGGGAAAGAATCGCACACGAAACACTGGAAATCTACGCACCGATTGCCGACCGTCTTGGAATGGGACTTATGAAAAGAGAACTGGAAGATGCCGTCTTTCCCCATGCATACCCAGAAGAATATAAAAAGGTCGCTAAGATCTTCAAAGACGCAGGCGGCGACGATGTAAAAAAATTGGAGCGAATTCAAAACAACATACGAAGAAAAATTGGTGAATACGGAGTTAAGAAATTTAACACAAAAAACAGAGTGAAAGGTCTTTATAGTTTCTTCAGAAAATTGGAAAGGAAAGACTGGGACGTAACAAAAGTGTTTGATATATGGGCGCTGCGAATAATTGTAGACTCCGTTTCAGACTGCTACACAGTTCTAGGATTAGTCCACGGAGAGTGGCGACCACTACCAGGAAGAGTAAAGGACTATATTGCCTTTCCTAAACCTAATGGGTATAAAAGTATACACACAACAGTACACACTAATGAAGGCGGTATTATAGAACTTCAAATACGAACACAGAAAATGCATGATGAGGCGCAATTTGGTATTGCCTCCCACTTCTCGTACAAAGGAGTCGCAAAGCAATCTTCGTCTAAAAACAGTGCAGTTAACTGGATACGTCAGTTTATCCCTGCTCGCCTATGGATGGAAGGACAGGGAAAGTCGGTGTCTGGGGAAAAGAAAACGTACACTGATGGGGACACCCCTGATTGGATAAAAAACATTACGGAAACCCAGGGTTCCAATGATCCGAGGTCTTTCCTGCAAGGAATGAAAAGTGACTTCTTTACTCACCGAGTTTTCGTATTCACTCCTCGTGGAGATGTTATCGATCTTCCAATGGATTCAAGTCCAATTGATTTTGCCTACGCGATTCATTCAGATGTCGGAGATCATATGTCTGGAACTAAAGTTAACGGTAAATTGGCTGCCCTAAGTTCTAGTTTAAAAAACGGGGATGTTGTGGAAATTATGACGAGTGATAAGTCTCATCCAAACAGAAAATGGATTTCTCTTGCAAAGACTTCTCTTGCAAAACGGCACATTAAGTCGTATCTACAAAAAGAAGGTTCTTAAACTGCAAAATTACTTAGAGAGTATAGATCCTCATCATCGTCTTCCTCTTCAACTACTTCAACCTCAATTACTGGCTCTTCCTGTGAATTAGTTACAAATTTTGAAAGCGGAGAAGGAATTCCTGCATCGCTCTTCGAAGAAATACTTTCAGAGCTACTAACTATATTTAGTAATCTTTCAATATCATTTTGAACAAAAAAGTCTATGTGGACCTTTCCTCCGTTTTTTCTTGTTTCAATTTGAACACGAGTCCCAAGATGCTCGGTGAGCGCTCTTTCAAGAAGTTCCATATCTGTTGGTAAATCCTGCTTCCGAGCGCGATCAGTTGCAATACTGCGTGCTATTTTCTCTGTTTCTCGTACCGTTAGACTCCTTTCTGATATCTCCATAAATAGGGCAACCTGTTGCTCCTCACGCCCTGAGAGCATTAAAAGAGGACGGGTGTGCCCTTCTGTGATAACTCCTCCGATAACCGCCTTCTGCATATCATCTGGCAGAGCGAGAATTCTTAAGGAGTTGGAAACATATTCCCTGCTTTTTCCAACCTTATTAGCAATCTCTGAGTGCTTTAGTTTAAAATTGTCCACCAATTGGCGAAACGCTAAGGCGCGATCCACCGGGTTAAGGTCTTCTCTTTGAAGATTTTCTATTATCGCTAATTCAAGTTTTACATTATCTGAGTCTTCTGAACTTCGGATGAGTACAGGAACTTGCGAAACATTTGCCATCTTTGAAGCTCGCAGTCTTCTCTCTCCCGCGATAAGTTCATATTCAACTGTGATTCCCCCGTCTGGTCTTTCAATTTCTTTTCTTGTTACAACAAGAGGTTGCAATATTCCATACTGACGAATAGATTCAGAAAGACTTTGAAGTGCATCTTGATCAAACTCTTTACGGGGTTGAAAAGGGTTTGGCTGAATTCTACCAACCTCAACCCAGAATATTGAATTGTTATAAAATTCAGATGTCATTGAAGATATTATAACACAGGGGATATTTAACCCTTGTGTGTATAGGTGGAAATATACTGCGTGTAACCCAAAAATCGTGTACAATGCGCCGCATAAGCCGGGATGATGAAATTGGTAAACATGCACGACTCAAAATCGTGTGCCGCAAGGCTTGAGGGTTCAAGTCCCTCTCCCGGCACAGAATTATTTACATAGTAAAATTGTTGTGGTACTTTTCAAATAGAAAATGAAAGGAACTAAGCGATGATATCACTAATCGTTGACCCGCGTACGGTCGCCCTTGAGCAGGAGTGCGGCTGGACTGGTGAGGTACAACTCCTGCTGACAGTAATAGAGGATAAATTGGTTGGCTTCAACCTGCAAGAAAAATTCCCAACCCATTCGGAAATTGAAATCCTGTTTGTTAACGAAGAGCAACAGGTGACCGACGCAATTCTTACAGAGCAACTTGAGAAAGCTCTGCTTATTTATCTACGCGATTACCACGCAAAGGAGAATATGGAGTTTGATTGTTGTGCCTTTGCAGAATTGGTAGCGGGTGTGAAAAGGGAATCCAAACTATCACTAGAGGAGTATTGGAATCTGTCTGTCAAAGACCGTGACCCTAACTCTGGCGAAGTGATCTTTCTGCTTTCTGATGATGGCTATTTTATGCACGCGGCCATATATATCGGCGAAGATATGTATATATCTGTATACGGAGCTGGGGGAGACTTAAATGTTTCAACTCTAAAGCAGATGGAAAAAGATTTTGCGTCCGATCAAGTTGTATTCGTGACAAAAAGATAAAATGACGCCTCGCAGGGAAACTTGCGGGGCGTTTAAATATAGCTCCTATTCATGCTTTAAATCTAACGAAATACTATTAATGCAGTAATGATCACACGTTTTACCGTCTTCTTCTATATCTTTAAAGACGTGCCCAAGGTGTGACTCACAGTTCTTACAAAGCACTTCTGTACGATTACCATCTGGTCGTAAAATTACATTCTCTTTATCTTTGGGTTCAGTAAAGGACGGCCATCCCTGTAATCCAGGAGTGCTCTTACTTGAGTCTAATTTCTTTTCAGAGGAAAAGAGTTCACTTCCGCAAACGGCACAGTGATACATACCGCTATCCTTAGTGTCTAAGTATTTTCCAGAAAAAGGAGCTTCTGTTCCTCCTTTTGAGATTTTATCTAATTCTGAATTCATGTCCTCAGTATATGATAGATATAGGAAGTTTCAATTTGTGATCCCACGGGGAATCGAACCCCGATTACCGCCTTGAGAAGGCGATGTCCTAACCGTTAGACGATGGGACCTGTGGGCAACATTCTTACATAATTGCAGGAAATAGAAAACCCCGCCGATCACTTACAGCTGCTTCGGGGGAAGCAAGTGATCGACGGAATTTATTCGCCCAGAGGGCGAATTAGAATGGATCCTTTGCAGGACAAGTCTTCGGTGGTACATCGAGTTAAAAAATAAATCCCCCAATCAGCCAATCACTCAAAGAAATGTGCTGCAAAGGTCCTGCGCGTTTCGAGGCTGCGCGGAAACTACTATCCGAAATATACTACTAAAGCCTTAGATTCGCAACCATTCTTCGTTTTGTCGAACAAGCAGTTCCTTTGAACGAGAAGGGTCCTCCATAAGCTCTCGAATGGCCTTCTCCAATCGTATTCCAGTTTGTGACCCCTTAAGCAACACCACATCACCTTCCTCAAGCAGTTCTCTTACTTTCTTGCCAGCTTCTTTTGATTTTCCGTCGTTAAATTCAAATATTTTTGCCGGACTAAAGCCGTTCTTCTTTGCACTCTCGACTATTCCTTTTGCCCTTGTTCCTACAGTAACCAAAATATCTGCAACGCCAGCAACTTGAACACCCACTTTTTTGTGAGCCTCAGCACTATAGCGACCTAACTCCAACATATCTCCAAGGACCGCAATCTTCTTTCCACTAACTTCAATCTTCTTGAGAGTGGTGAGGGCCGCCCTTACTGCAGAAGGCGATGAATTATATGAATCGTCTATAAGAGTAGTGCTATTAAAGCCTTTCAATATCTTCATCCTCCCATTTGGCCCTTTTTCAATCACAAGTGCTTTTGCTGCTGAAATCGGGCTTGTGTCTAAGGCGCGAGCTACTGCAAATGCTGCGAGGACTGGATACACCTGGTGATGACCCACTCTGTCTCTAATTTCAATTGGCATACTAGAACCGCTCTCTTCAACACGAAACTTCATTCCATCCAGCTTGCCGTCCTTATATTGAAAATTAATATTCGAGGCTGACACATCGTTGTGCGCCTCCACACCGTAAAGATACGTACTTGCATCAGGAAATTCTTTTGAAAGCGCTGCGGTTAACTTATCATCTCCTGCTAAGACTAAGGCTCCATTCTTTCTCATTGCCTTAACCAGCTCCTTCTTTTCCTTCACAACCTCAGAAGCATCTTTAAAATTTCCAACGTGAACTGGAACATCAGGTAGTGCGGTTATGACAACTACTTCAGGCTTTAGCCATTTTGCAACCTCCTTAATGTCTCCTGGGTGATCGGTTCCAACTTCTAAAACAAGCCACTTTGGGTAATGGTTGGGTAGGAAGATAAGAGCAAGACCTTCAAAGATATTCTTCAGCCACTTGACTGGACTGTTCCATCCTGAATCACATCCTATTATTGTTATAGGAATTCCAATTTCACTATTAAAACTCTTCCTGCTTTTACGTATAAAAAGGGAGCTCCTAAGCGCTGAATAAATAGCGTCTTTAGTACTCGTCTTACCTACACTTCCAGTTACAGCAATTATACGAGGTTTGTACTTTTTCAGAACAATCCTGGCTTCAAATATGATGATCGCCATCACGATCGCTTTAACTGCATTTTTAAACATATATTTATTATAGTCCCCTAACGGTCAGGGGCAATGTCGTAGTAATTAATCAGAAACTTTGTTATATCCATAAATGGATGGGTAAGAGTTTGTGACGCATAAAGTGCACCTTGTGGCTCTACATTCATTAAGAAGACTATGTATTGTGCATCATATGCGGGGAAATATCCAAAGAAGGAGTGAAGAAAGCGATCTTCGTAATATCCTCCATCAGGAGATGCCATTTGAGCAGTTCCAGTTTTTGCTGCAATACTGTAACGATCCATTTTTACAGAACCCCCTAGAAGAGCCTCATCCACTACTTCAACCAACATACGAGTAATTTCTTCAGAGGTTTGCTCACTAAGTATCTGCTCACGAACGTCGGAGTGATCAATTTTGTGAGTAATTCCTGTTTTTGAATGTATGACAGAAACAACGTGGGGTTGTTCAGAAAACCCATCAGGTAGTATCGCTAAGGCTCTAACCATATTAATCGGAGAAATGGCAATTCCCTGACCAAAACTTGCGGTTGCGTATTCAATATCTCTTGGTGAATTCAAGTTTTCGGTTAAGTTACGAGCCTCATTTGGCAAATCCACTCCCGTCTCTTCATTTACGCCATAGCGATACATATATCTTCTAAACTCATCCTTTCCCATGCGGTCTGCAATATACGCCACACCTGTGTTTAAGGATTGCGAAAGAATTTCTTGCATCTTTACTACCCCACGAGCTTTCCCGTCGTAGTTTGAAATGGTGTATGTATCGAGAGCAAGGGATCCGCGATCGTTGTACGTACTTTCAGGCGTAATCGCCTTAGAATCTAATCCTGCGGCAACTGTGAGTGGTTTAACAATGGATCCCATTTCGTAGACTCTTTCAATAAGAGGGTTAGCAAATTGTTTAGTTTGAGCTTCCTCAAAATTATTTAAATCAAAAGAAGGGGAGACGGCCATCGCACGAATCTCACCTGTCTTTGGATCCATTATTATTCCTGCGGTGAAATCAGAATTCCATTCATCCTGCATCTCTAAAAGAACTTTCTCTAAATGCAGTTGGACAGAGGGTTCAATTGTTGTAACAATACTCCCCTCTCTTTTTGCAACTGGAACGAATACAACATCTCTGAGGTTGGTAAAGAGTTCTGCAAAGAAGTTTACATACAAATTACTCTCTCCACGGGAGAGAACGTCTTCAAAGTGCCTCTCAAGACCGTATCGTCCATTTCGCTCATCCCCATCGTATGCTACAAAACCAAGTAGGTGTGAGGCGAGAGTTTTACCAGGATAGTATCTCCATCTTTGTGAGATTAATAATACTCCGTCTAAATCAAGAGCGATAATCTTCTTTGCAATATCTGAGTCGACTCTTTGTTGTATTTCTTCATATGGATCCCCCTCTTTGGTTGCTCTGAAGATGAAAGTCTCTTCATCGATTTCCAAATATTGGGAAATATTATTGTATGTTTCTTGAGCATCTTCAATCTCAATCGGTTTAATTGCTAAAAGGTAGCCAGTCTTGATTGTAGCTCCACTCACTTCCCTACCGTCTTTATCTTTGAAGAAAATAGTCCCACGATCGTAAAACCCACCTGATGCGCTTACATACTGATCACTTGCCTGAGTTCTATATTCCTCTCCGTGAACAATCTGGAGAAAATACAAGCGAACTACTAATATAGCTGCCACAAAAATAATAGCGCCAAGGATGACGCGTGTTCTTAATTTAAAATTATTCCTGTTCTTTGTTGCAACCATTTTACTGCGCACTTGCCTGACCAAGGTAGCGTGTTCGCTCAATGTATTCTTTCTGAGCAATTGAAGAGAAGCCTAGAGTTCCAGCTAAGTCCTCTGAAACTTCACTCTTCCTCTCAAGATAGTCTACTTCAAGATCAGCTATTTGCGAACTGGCTTGTGCTATGTTTTGTTGAATACCTTTTCGTTCCACTGCATTTACTACAGCAGTTCCTAAAAAGTATATATAGAGGAGTGCAAGTCCTACGGTGAGTGCAAGTAGCACTATGAAAACCCTTTGTTCAACGTGTCTCCATATTAATGCTGCTGTTTTTAATTTATTCATTTTTAAATTGAAATGCTCTAAGTTTTGCGCTGCGTGCGCGCTTGTTTTTTGCTACCTCTTCCCTACTTGCTGGAATTGGTTTCTTAGTCAAAATTATTCCCAACCCTTCTTTTTGCCAGTTACGAAATGTTTGCTTTACCAAACGATCCTCAAGTGAATGGAAAGTGATAAAAGCAACTCGTGAATCTTCGTGAACGAATTCAGGAATTTTCTCTAGTACTTCCTTTAACGCACCCAGCTCATCGTTAACTGCAATACGTAATGCTTGAAAAGTCTTGGTTGCTGGGTTTATCTTTCCTCTTCTTGGAACAGCTGTTGAGACAGCATCCACCAACTCTTTAGTTGTCGATATTGGACGCGCTGCAATAATTGCTCTTGCAATCCTTCGAGAGAAGCGTTCTCCGCCCCATCCGTATAAAATGTCTGCAATACTTTCTTCCTGCCACTCATTAACTATTTCACTGGCAGTTAAGATGTCTTCTTCTGTTGAAAGTGTCATCTCTAGGGGCTCATCTCGCTCAAAACTAAACCCGCGTCCTGAAGTCTCTAGCTGATCACTACTCCAACCAAGGTCGAAAAGTGCTTTATCAACTAAATTTATTTCATATTCAACAAGCTTTGCTCGGGAGTTTCGGAAATTGTCGTGAATTAGTGTTACCGAAGGCTTTACTCCTGAAAGTTTTTCTCTTGCGCGAACTATTGCGTCAGCGTCAACATCAAAACCTATGAGATGCCCTTTAACACCCAACTCTTCAGCGAGTGCCCTTGCGTGGCCACCACCTCCTAGAGTCCCGTCTAAAACGACATCACTCTTTTGTATTGCAAGTACATCAAGTACTTCTTGTAAAAGAACAGGTACGTGCCGGGTATTTGTTGTCGGCGTCGAGCCGCTGGAGGATTGCATAATATTGAGTGCGCATGACTATGGAAAATCCTCCAGCAACTCGATGTAAACAACGAATTGGTCTTACTTAATTAGCTTATAAAACCCCTATCTCGCCCAATTTCTCAGCCATGGCGTCTCCCTGACTCTCGATCTTACTTTGGTACGTTGACCATCGTTTCTCGTCCCAGATTTCGACCCTATCTGCTACTCCTGCCAAAATTACTTTGGACTTAAGAGATGCAAATTTCTTAAGATGTTCTGGAACTAATATCCTTCCGGCGCCGTCGGTTGAAACTTCGGCCGCTCCTGAAAACATAAATCTGTTGAATCCTCGTGTGTCTGATTGTGCAAAACTTAATTCTCGTAGTCGTTTTGCGATAACATTCCATTCCTTTTCTGAATAAATGAAGAGGCAATTATCCAAACCTCGAGTGATTACCAACTTCTTTCCGAGAGCGGCTTTAAACTTCTTTGGCAATGTCAGCCTTTTCTTGTCATCTATCGTGTGTGTGTATTCTCCAAGAAGCATAATTATTGATTTTCCCACTCTCTCCCACTTAAAGGTTATATTAACACACTCTCTCCCACTCTTATTGTATTTATCCACACTAAAAAACCCGTCTCTTTCGAGACGGGTTTTTCGTAAGTTTTTTACCAACTTATTCCTATAGAAGACAAATACAATTGTGTGCACAAGGAACCCTTTTTAGCCGCTTCTTTTAGTATTTCAGGTTCAGCCCATTTATATTCTGAATATTGAGTTATACCCTCTATTCCCTGAGGTACAACTGGTTCTCCAGTTACAATCTCTACTTCATATTCTTCCATATGTAGGACATACTTCTCTCTTTCAAGATCTCCTTCGTTAATCAATTTAACTACCTTAAGGTCAACTCCTAACTTTTCTCTTCCAGAACGAACAACAGCCTGCTCAAAACTTTCGCCCTCTTTTAGAGATCCAGCCGGAAGGCCCCAAACATTAGGAAGCTCATTATCAGTGGGTGGTCGCAAAACTACCAAGATCTTATCTTTATTATAAATAACATAGGAAATTGCGTTTTTGACTATCTTCATACCTTGAATCTCTCTACTAAATAATCTCTAGGTAGCACACTTAAGAACCAACCAACTTGCGGCCCTGAATCTCTTCCTAAGAAAAGCTGATAAATTCCTGAGAATAGTTCTTTTGCATCAATCTCTCCCTCTTTTTGAATACTGTGTACAAAGTGATGCAAGTCCTCTCCAACAAGCTCATCATTGTCAGAAACATATTTAGAAATTTGTGAAAACGCATCCTTTTGTAAGTTAGAGAACTTAAACTCTGAGTTTTCTTTTTGTAATTCAAAGACGTAGCGCTCGGGAGCAAACTCTTTTAACCAAGCAAGGGCGTAATCCACTCTTTCGTGAATTTCTCCTTTTTCTATATCATTCAATTCACTTCCCTTATCTTTTGCAGCTTCCTCAAGAATATCTATGTGTGGCATTTGAGAAAGAAAGGCAACTTGCGAAAATCGCATACGATAGTATCTATCTGGAGCCTCTCCTTTGTGAATTAGCTCGTAAAGGCGAGCGTCGTCGTCTCCAGTGGTATCCCAATGCTTTTCTGCAATATCATCATAACGATCGTAGAGTGTTGGAATAGTTGCGCCATCTAGTTCAAAGTTTATCGCTCTTTTTGGTTTGGTTCCTAAAAGTGCAAGACGGAATATTTTTCTGGGTAATAGGTCTGCAACTTCTTTTGCAGAAGAACCCTGCCCTTTAGAAGATGACATCTTTGCTCCTTTTATAAGAAAGAACTCGTACGGAATGTCGTAGGGTGATTTAAAATCAAAAATCTTTCTTGCAATATTGTTTGCAACATCTCTTGCTCCTCCTTTAGTTGAATGATCTTTTCCAGCACCCTCCACTTCTACTCCCACAACAACCCATTTAGCTGCCCACTCTACCTTCCACGGAAGCTTCGCCTTTCCATCAAACGGAGAAGATGACCCTTCGTGACCACAGCCTTGTGAGCCTCCTACCCCTTCTTCTTGTGAACAAGTGTATTGAACTTCGCTACCATCCCAGCCAGTTGTCTTTGTATTTAAAACACTTCCACATTTTTCACAAATCATGTGTATTGGAAGCCAGCCTTCAGGCTTTTCTGAACCTGAGACTTTTAGATATATTTCACGAATTGTAGACGCCCCTTCTAAAGATTTCTGAATTACTTCGTTCATCCTTCCGCTTAGATAGAGTTCGCTTGTTCTATAAAATTCGGGCGTAAATCCGGAACTCTCAATTACTTCGATAAACTCAGAAGCATATTGCTCTGCAAAGTTTTCACTTGTTCCGTCTGGTGCTGGAATGTACTTAAGAGGTTTTCCTAGATATTCTTTGTACACTTCTTGATCTAAGTACGTAGGAATACCATCCATCGGATCAAAGTCATTAATTTCGTATAGAAACTTGGATTCCACTCCTTTTTCATTTAAAACGTCTGTTACTAGACCGTGGACTGCAATTCCGCGCATTGAGCCAATATGAACACGCCCGCTTGCGGTCTTTTCATCACGCACGATAAGGGAGCCAGTTAGTTTTTCCTTAATGTCGTCTGCTATTTTGTCTGCCCAGAACATTAGGTCTATCCTACCTTAGATATCTTGTACTTCACAACTCCACTTGGTGTTTCAAATTCAAATTCTTCTCCTTTTTTCTTGCCCATCATTGCAGTCCCAAGGGGTGACATATGAGAAATCTTTCGCTCGCGCATATTTGCCTCAACTGAACCAACAATTTCATATTCACGAACTTCCTTTTCTCCTGCCTTTACAATACCGACTTTAGAACCAACGTGTACCTCTCCACTTTTTATACTCTCGTCAATTACATTGGCCTCTGCGAGTATTCCCTCCAGTTGTTTTATCCTTCCTTCAGTTGCTCCTTGGATTTCTCTTGCCTCTTGATACTCAGCATTTTCTGAGAGGTCTCCGAGTGAACGAGCATATTCTAACTGTTCTGCAATCTCCCGCCGTCGGGTTGATTTAAGATGGTCTAGTTCTTGTGTTAATTCGTTAAATTTTTCTTGCGTTAAAAGTGTGTCGTTTTCATCAATCATATTGGCGTACAGTATACTCGCCAAAAGAAGAAACACAAATATTGTACACTCCAAAAGTTATGGTAGTATTTTGGGAGTAAAAAATCCTACAAAAGAGAGTCGGACATGAAATTTCAACGCCAAGAAACTCCCCGTGGAGTTAATGGAGAATATCGCAGACCTGTCTGGGTTCCTGTTAGATTAGTCTACGAAGACAGGCTGGCAGAAAACAAGAGGAAGAAAATCACTCGTGATTGTCTGTGTGCGAATCTACGCAAAATGCGTAAGCAATGTGCAAGCACAGACCCGGAACTCCTCTTTGAAGGAATGAAGTACGTTTCTGGACCTATGCGACAGGCTGCTACAAAGCGACTTATGAAAAGTAGTCCAACTGAGGAAATGCTCTGCTATATGAGGGCTAAAACTCCTACGTGGAAAATCAACATCTTGATATTTTTCAAACGCATCTTACAGAGAAGACGTCCAACTTAAAACCTCGGGCGTTCCTCTATTCTAGTGTGGGATATTCCCCTACTGCATATTCAGGATTGTACTCAACTAACCATTCAAAAAAACTACGCATGGCAGGAGCTGCACCTTGTAGAGTTCCCGCGGCAGCCCTCTCTAATACTACGGCGTATGCAAACCGTGGATCGTCCGCCGGCCAAAATCCAACAACCCAAGAATTCATATATTGATTAGACTTTCCGAGTTGTGCTGTTCCTGTTTTTCCTGCAATTTTAATTCCAGGAACATTTACGGAAGCCGCTACTCCGGTTTCTGCACTTTGCTGCATTCCATCACGAACTATTTTTAAATATTCATCATCCACTCCAACAGGACTTGCACCCACAGGAGCTCCCTTGATTATATGAGGAGAAAGAAGAGTTCCACCGTTTGCAATTGAGGCAATATATCTAACCGCCTGAACAGGTGTTATCAGAAAACCAAATTGTCCAATTGAAGTGTGATACGTGTTACCCAATCTCCAAGGATTGTCTTCACCAAAAACCTCGCGCTTCCATGCAGGAGTAGGAACTACTCCTGAGGCTTCTCCGCTAAACTCTATTCCGGTTTGTACACCTAATCCAAATCTAGCAGCGTATGCTGAGAGCTTTTCAATTCCAAGACCTTTCTGG